>JAUPLK010000166.1 GCA_030836925.1 Pseudomonadota bacterium | reverse complement strand
AGGCCCGACGCTGATGCGCGGTCGCCTCATGTCGACATCGGCACTGCTGATCGGCTTCGCCTTCCTGTATGTGCCGATCCTGTCGATGGTGGTATTTTCCTTCAACAATTCCCGGCTGGTCACCGTTTGGGACGCGCAGAATTCACCGACGCTGAAGTGGTACAAGGCGCTCTTCAGCAACGAGCAGATCCTCGGTGCCGCCTGGCTGTCGATCAAGATCGCGGCGATGACGGCAAGCATCGCCGTGGTGCTGGGCACGCTGGCCGGGCTGGTGCTCGCCCGCTTCGGCCCCTTCAAGGGGCGGACGCTGCTGTCGGGCATGACCACGGCGCCGCTGGTCATGCCCGAAGTGATCACCGGCCTGTCGATGCTGTTGCTGTTCATCTCCATGGAGCAGCTGCTGGGCTGGCCGGAGGGGCGTGGCGTGCTGACCATCACCATCGCCCATGTCACCTTCGCGATGGCCTATGTCACGGTGGTCGTGCAGTCGCAGCTCGCGGGTTTCGACGACTCGCTCGAAGAGGCGGCGATGGATCTGGGCGCACGTCCGGCCAAGGTCTTCTTCCGCATCACGCTGCCGCTGATCCTGCCGGCCATCGCCTCGGGCTGGCTGCTCGCCTTTACCCTGTCCTGGGATGACCTGGTGATTTCGCAGTTCGTGGCCGGCCCCGGTTCCAGCACGCTGCCGATGGTGATTTTCTCGAAGATGCGGCTCGGTGTGAGTCCGGACGTGAATGCGCTGGCCACCATCATGGTGCTCATCGTGGCGCTGGGGGTGGTCGGCGGCAGCCTGTGGATGCACCGGCTGGAAAAGCGGCGCGCGCGCGAGAGCCAGCTGGCCGCGGCCGAGCCGTAAGCAAGCCGCGCCTTCAGTCGCCGGCCAGGAACATCCGGTAGATCGGATTCGCCGTCTCTTCGCGGAATTCGTAGCTGGTGGCGCGCATGTGCTTCCGGAAATCCTCGAGTTCGGCATCCGGCACCTGGATGCCGGCCAGCACCCGGCCGAAGTCCGAGCCGGGATTGGCGTAATGGAACAGGCTGATGTTCCAGCGGTTGCCCAGCGCCTTGAGAAATCCGCGCAGCGCGCCGGGCCGCTCCGGGAATACGAAGTGACAGAGTCGCTCGTCGCGCAGCCCTGGCGCGAGACCACCCACCATGTGCCGCACGTGCATCTTGGCCAGTTCATCGTCGCTGAGGTCGACCACCGGATAGCCGCGTTCTTCCAGGCTGGCGATGATCTGGGCGCGTTCCGCGAGCCCGCCGCTCAGTCCCACGCCGACAAAGATGTGGGCGCGTGCGGTGTCGGCATAGCGGTAATTGAACTCGGTGATATAGCGGTCGCCGATGGTCTCGCAGAAGTCGCGGAAACTGCCGGCCCGTTCCGGGATCTCGATGGCCAGCAGTGCCTCGCGATGCTCGCCGATGCCGGCCCGTTCGGCGATGTAGCGCAGGCGGTCGAAATTGACGTTCGCGCCGCTGTTCACCGCGATGAAGGTCCGGTCCGCAGACGGGTTGTCCGCCAGCCAGCGCTTGATGCCGGCCACTGCCAGCGCGCCGGCCGGTTCCATGATCGCGCGCGTGTCCTCGAAGACGTCGCGGATCGCGGCACAGACCTCGTCGTTGCTGACCAGTATCACTTCGTCGACCAGCTCCCGGCAGATCCTGAAGGGCTCATCGCCGATCCGGCGCACGGCGACGCCGTCGACGAAGATGCCGACGCGTTCCAGCGTCACCGGCTGCCCGGCCTGCAGTGCCGCATGCAGGGTCGGGGATTCTTCCGGCTCCACACCGATGATCCGGATCGAGGGATACAGCGCCTTCACGTACAGCGCGATGCCGCTGATCAGCCCGCCGCCGCCGACCGGCACGAAAATCGCGTCGAGCGTGCCGTGGTGCTGGCGCAGGATCTCCATGCCGATGGTGCCCTGGCCGGCGATCACGTCCGGGTCGTCGAAGGGATGGACGAAGGTGAGCCCTTCGGCCGCAACCAGCTCCTGCGCGCGTGCATAGGCATCGTCATAGGTCATCCCGTGCAGCACGACCTCGCCGCCCAGCGCACGCACCGCCTCGCTCTTGATGGTCGGGGTAGTGGTTGGCATGACGATCACGGCGCGTACGCCCATGGTCTTGCCGGCCAGCGCCACGCCCTGGCCGTGATTGCCGGCCGAACTGCAGATCACGCCGGCTGAGCGTTCCGCCGCTGTCAGCTGCGCGAGCTTGTTGTAGGCGCCGCGCAGCTTGAAGGAAAACACCGGCTGCAGGTCTTCGCGCTTGAGCAGGATCCGGTTGCCGAGCCGGGCAGACAGGCGTGGTGCCGGGTCGAGCGGCGTCTCGATCGCGACGTCGTAGACCCGCGCCTTGAGTATGCGTTCGAGATATTCCGCCATGGGCTGGCCCGTCCTTGTGCTGCGGGGGCCATGTTAACTACGGAGTGCCAGCCGGCGCGAGCAGATCCTGCAGCCGGCGGGTGAACTGCTCGGTCTTGTGGCCGGGCAGCGTGTAGATCCAGCCGCCCAGCCGCGCATTGATGGCTGCCGCTTCCGCACGTACGGCGTCTAGTGCGGGTGCGTCGGGGCCTTCGGCCCGTGCCGGGTCGATCGAGGCCAGAAAGCTCATGCGCGTGCCGTCCGGCGTGCGCCAGGCGCTGGCTTCGACGATCAGGCCGTCAAAGCAGTGGAAACGCGCAACCACCGGTTTGCCGGGATTGTCGCCGAGTGCCTCGCGGCCGTGCACATCATCGGTCTGCAGACCGGCCAGCAGTGCGCCGAGCGCATTGCCCACGCCCGGATAGCTGGGTTCGCGGCCGGCCGGAATGCCGGCGATGCTGAAATCCACGCTGTCAGCTGCGGCCTTTTCCAGTCGCAGCGTATCGGCGCCGGGATGGCTGATGCTGATCGACTGGATGCGGGTCGCCGGAATGTCCAGGAGCTGACGATCCAGCCACTCGCCGGTGGTCCTGCCGGCGTTGAAGCGGCCGCTGACCAGCCAGCTCTGTGCCTCGGTGGCGCGGCGCACATAGCTCATGTCGCTGCTGCCGCCCGCTGCTTCACCGATGATGATCCGCACCGGTGTCCGCGTGCCCGTGATCTCCAGCTGGATTCCTCGTGCCGACTCCAGGGCGAGGTCCTGCACGCCGAGCCGCTCGTAGAGCTCCGGTGTCGAGGTCTTTTCCTCGACGATGCGTGCTTGGGCAAGTGCCAGCAGGTTGGCGCGGATCATGCCGAGGTCGGCCGGGTAATCCCGTTCCGCGACGATCCAGCGTGCATCGCTGCGCTTGAGGGTGGCGATGAGCTGGTTGCCGGGACCGCGCACGATGATGCCGCTGACATCGTTCAGCTGTGCCTTCAGATCGGGAAACAGCAGCTGCTCGTCATTGTCGCGGCGGCTGCCTGGCCCGGCCAGCAGCGCGAGTATCGCCAGCACCACCAGGCTGCCGAGCAGCAGCATGAGGGTACGGCGACTCATGGTCGCTGTGCCCGCCGCCGGAACAGCAACAGCAGCAGTCCCGCGATGCTGACGAAAAGCGGCAGCACGGTGATGTTCAGGATCTTCAGCAGGCTGCCCAGCCGCTCGATGTCGCGATCGAGGTCACGCTGCACTTGGCGCAGCTCCTTGCGCAGCTGCAGGCGTCGCGCCTGGAAGCGCTCGATCTCGGCCTGCTGTTCCGGCGAGAGGATCTGCGCGCCCTGGTCGGTGCGGCTGGCCTGCAATTCGCCCAGCCTGTTCTCGGTGTCCTGCAACTCGGCCTGCAGGCGCTGTTCGGCGCTGCGGAAGCGTGCGTCGGCTTCGCGGCGCAGATCCTGGACCCGCGTGAAGGGCCGCTGGAACGTGGCGCGACTGCGGATGCTGATCAGGTCGCCGCTGCCGAGCAGGTTGTCGAGCGCGTTGATGACGAAGTCGCCGTTGTTGGCAAAGGCCGTGTGCACCCGCTGGCCAAAATAATCCTGGCTCTGTACCCAGAGCTGGTCGGCGAGCAGGTCGGTATCGGCGACCAGCACCACGTTCACCGGCTCGGCCGCAGACGCCAGGTGGCTGGCAGGTGCGGCCGTGTCACTGCCGGGCGGGGCCGGCAGGCCCTTCGGAAAGGCGCTTGGCACCCGGCCACCGAGGCGTGCCGCCAGCACATGGCGGGTGCCGGAGGGCTCGAAACCGGCCCGCAGCATTTCGGGGTCGGACATGATCGCAAGCTGGTCGGTGGGCAGCAGTGCGGCGAGTTCGCTGGACTCGACCAGCGGCTGCAGGCTCGCGGTCGCGTCCTGGTCGCGGCTGATGTGGCCGGGGAAGGCGAAGGTCATGAGATTGAGGTTGCCGGTGATGATGTCGTCCGGCGACATTGCCGCCGGCTCGATGCCGAGTACGCCGAGGTGACGGACCGGCCGGCTGTCGGCACCGAGACCCACCGTCATCGCGTAACGATCGTCGGCGACGATGGTGGTGTCATCGACATGGATGCCCCAGGCAGCGAGCAGCCGGTTGAGGCTCGAGCTGCGCGGGCCACCCGAGGGGTCGGATGGATCGCCCCGGTCGACCTCCGAAAAAGGATCGACGAAGAACAGCGCCCGTCCACCGCCCAGCACGAACTGGTCGAGCGCGTACAGCGTGGCATCCGGCAGGTTTTTCGGATGGACCACCATCAGCACCT
>JAUPLK010000165.1 GCA_030836925.1 Pseudomonadota bacterium | reverse complement strand
AACCCTCTTCGCGTTGTGCCTCAATGCTGGCATCGAGCATGGTCGAGAGCTCGGCATGCTTGAGACCATCGCCCTGGATCAG
Organism: Pseudomonadota bacterium; assembly: GCA_030836925.1. Classification (GTDB taxonomy): domain Bacteria; phylum Pseudomonadota; class Gammaproteobacteria; order Steroidobacterales; genus SHZI01. Next base: position 4,570 of record JAUPLK010000165.1, on the reverse strand, counting down.
GGCAATCCGCCGGTCCGGCACCAGCAGCGCGGCTGAATCAACCTGCAGGTAGTGGCGGCACAGCGCCAGCACCTTGCCGAGCACGTGATTGCAGTCACCCTCGTCATGTGCAAGACGATCCACATCGTGCAGCAGGCGCTCCTCGGCAGCCTGCACATTGAGCTTGCGATAGCCATCCAGCAACCTGAAGCGCAGACTCAGTTCACGTTGCAGTGTCCGTACGGCGGGGCGTGTCAGCTCCAGGCAGCGTTCGGCATCCATGTGGCAGCCAGGCGGCTCGACGAGAATCACCAGCACACCAAGCATCTGGTCCTTCTCGCTGCGCAGAGGGAGCAGAAAGGCGGCGCCATAACCGAGATCCACACGCTCCGGCACCATGCACTCGCCCTGGCGAAACGCAGTCAGCGCGGATTGATAGTTGTCGTCCGGGCGTACGGCACCGGTACCCGGATCCTTCCAGATTGCGGCACCATCCCGGCTGTAGCAATAAAAGCCAGCGGCCTGCGGCAGCAGGATACGCAGCAACGCAGCGTAATCACCGAGGACCTGATCCTGTGCTGGAGCGTCACTCATCAATTCAGCTTGTGTCTGCTCTAAACCGCTGAAAGTCTGACGAAATCCGCGACCGCCGGGCGTGACTCCCCTCGCAGATCGCGCAGGCCGGCTGGTACCTTATACTTCGCAACCTGCACCCGGGGCCGCGCCCCGTCACCAGTCGGGACAAGCGAATGAGACCTGCCTTCACTGCCGAGATCGAGCGTGAGACGCGCGACCTTTATGACCGCGTTCGCCATGTCATACCCGAGGTCGAATGGCCAGTCCACGCGCCGCTGATTTCAGCAATAAACCGTTTGAAAAAAGAACGCAAGGCACTGATTCTCGTACATAACTACATGACGCCAGAAATCTTCCACGGGGTTGCCGACTACTCGGGTGATTCGCTGGGCCTGGCCCAGTTCGGGGCGCGTACAGAGGGCGAGATCATCGTGATGTGCGGCGTGCACTTCATGGCTGAAACGGCCAAGATCCTCAGTCCGGAGAAAACCGTACTGCTGCCTGACCTCGGTGCCGGTTGCTCCCTGGCAGCCTCGATCACCGGTGCCGATGTGCGCGCCCTCCGCGCCCGTCACCCCGGCCTGCCGGTTGTGACGTACGTCAACACTTCAGCCGAGGTCAAGGCGGAATCGGATATCTGCTGCACCTCGGCCAACGCCGTCCAGGTCGTCGAATCGCTGGGCGTCGACAAGGTGATCTTCATTCCCGACCAGTTTCTGGGGCAGTACGTTGCCAGCCAGACCAAGGTCGAACTGGTGATGTGGGCAGGTGCCTGCGAGGTGCACGAGCGCTTCTCCGGTGCCGAGCTGCGGGAATTCCGCGGCATGCACCCCGGTATCCACGTCATGGCCCATCCGGAGTGCCCCGATGACGTCCTGCAGGAGGCCGATTATGTCGGCTCGACCTCGGCGATGATCGAGCACGTGGCCAAAGTGCACCCCAAGCAGGTGGCGATGATCACCGAGTGCTCGATGGCCGGCAATGTGGCCGTCGAGTTTCCCGATGTGGAGTTCATTCAGCCCTGCAACCTGTGTCCGCACATGAAACGCATCACCCTGCCGCGAATTCTCACGGCACTGGAAACGCTCAGCCCGGCGATCGAGGTGCCGGCGGATATTGCAGCCCGGGCCAGACTGTCACTGGAACGCATGCTGGCGGTTGGCCGCAGCGCAGCCCGCGACTGAGCGCGCGGACGCCCATCCATGACATCCACCACCCGGTTCGACGTGCTCGTCATCGGTGGCGGGCTCGGTGGTCTTTCAACGGCCCTGCGCCTGGCCGACTCCGGCCTGTCGGTCGGCGTCCTGCGCAAGCGGCCCTCGGCAGAAAGCTCGAGCGCCTGGGCGCAAGGCGGTATCGCCGCAGCCATCGACCCTGAAGACTCCACCGCAGAGCACGCGGCGGACACCCACACCGCCGGCGCCGGACTCTGCAAGACCGAAACCGTGGACTTCGTCGTCGGCAAGGCCCCCGGCGCAATCCGCTGGCTGATGGATCAGGGCGTGCAGTTCACGCCGGTCGACGACAGCCGCCCGGATGATCTGCACCTCACCCGCGAGGGCGGCCACTCCCGCCGGCGGGTCGTGCACACCACCGACGCAACCGGCGATGCGGTGATCAGCATGCTGGCAGCACGTGCAGAAGCGCATGCCGGCATCCGCATGCTCGACGATCGCATCGGCATCGACCTGATCACGACGGAAAAACTGCGCCTGCCGGGCCGTCGTTGCATCGGCGCCTATGCACTGAACCGCAACTCGGGCCAGGTCGAGGCCATCGCCGCACGCGCTGTGGTGCTGGCCACGGGCGGCGCGGCAAAGGTCTATCTGTATACGACCAACCCCGACACGTCGACCGGCGACGGCATCGCCATGGCCTGGCGTGCCGGTTGCCGCGTGGCCAACATGGAATTCGTGCAGTTCCATCCGACCTGCCTGTTTCATCCACTCGCCAAATCCCTGCTGATCTCGGAAGCGGTACGCGGTGAGGGTGGTGTGCTGCGGCTCCCGGACGGTCGCCGTTTCATGCCGGACCACGACCCGCGGGCAGAACTCGCACCGCGCGACATCGTGGCCCGCGCCATCGACGCGGAGATGAAACGCGGCGGCTTTGACTGCGTGTACCTCGACATCAGCCACAAACCGGCCGCCGACATCACGCGACATTTCCCCAACATCCACCAGCGACTGCTCGGCTTTGGCATCGACATCACCCGTGATCCGATTCCGGTCGTGCCGGCTGCCCACTATTCCTGTGGCGGCATCGTGACCGACCTCGATGCGGCAACGGATCTGCGCGGACTGTTTGCAGTCGGCGAGTGCACCTGCACCGGCCTGCACGGCGCAAACCGGCTGGCGAGCAATTCACTGCTCGAATGCCTGGTGTTCGCCGAGGCGGCACACAAGCGCATCCTTCGCGATCTGGCCGCAGACGCGGCACCCATACCGGAGATCCCGCCTTGGGATGCAAGCCGCGTCACCGATCCCGACGAGCAGGTCGTCGTCTCGCACAACTGGGACGAACTGCGCCGCTTCATGTGGGACTATGTCGGCATCGTCCGGACCAACAAGCGACTGGCCCGTGCACGCCATCGGGTCGACCTGCTGCGTGGCGAGATCACGGAGTTCTACAGTCACTTCCGCGTCACCAACGACCTGATAGAACTGCGCAACCTGGCGTTGATCGCCGAGCTCACCATCATCAGCGCCCAGGCGCGCCACGAGAGCCGGGGCCTGCACTGCAACCGGGACTACCCCCAGGCACTGCCCGATTCCCAGGTGCGCGATACCATTCTGAGCCCCGGTCGCATCCACCCCTCCGGCTAATCGGGTTATCCTCCACACCGTTCGGTGGAGCACGGATAGATGGCTGTACGACGCGCAGATATGGATCCCGGTGACGACGAGTTGCGGGAATGGATCGATTCCATAGAATCGGTCCTCGACTCCGAAGGCCCGGAGCGGGCCAAGGCCCTGTTCAGGGCGGTGCGCGACTACCTGACCGATGCCAATGTCATCGTCGAGGACGCGACGCTCAACACGCCCTATCGCAACACGATTCCGCTCGAGCAGCAGCCGGCCTATCCCGGCGACATCGAGCTCGAGCAACGCATCGAGAACATCAACCGCTGGAACGCCATGGCCATGGTGCTGCGGGGTTACGACAGCGGTACCGGCATCGGCGGGCATATCGGCACCTACGCCTCGGGTGCAACCATGCTCGAGGTGGGCCTGCAGCACTTTTTCCGCAACAAGGGTCCCGATTACGGCGGTGATCTGGTCAGCATCCAGGCGCACTGCGCGCCGGGCATCTATGCGCGGGCCCTGCTCGAGGGCCGGCTGTCGATCAGGCAACTGCAGAATTTCCGTCGCGAACTGGCACCGGGCGGCGGGCTGTCGTCCTATCCCCATCCACGCAACATGCCTGATTTCTGGGCCTCGCCCTGTGCCTCGATGGGACTCTCGACACCGAGCTGCATCTACCAGGCGCGCTTCGCCAAGTACCTGGAAAACCGCGGCCTGAAACCGAAAAACGGTGGCAAGGTCTGGAACTTCATCGGCGACGGCGAAGCCGACGAACCGGAAGTGCTGGGCACGATCAACATCGCGGCACGCGAACGCCTCGACAACCTGATCATGGTCGTCAACTGCAATCTGCAGCGGCTGGACGGTCCCGTACGCGGCAATGGCAAGATCATCCAGGAACTCGAGCGCAGCTTCCGTGGCGCAAACTGGAATGTCATCAAGGTGATCTGGAGTGGCGAGTGGGATGCGCTGTTCGCCATCGACCACGAAGGCGTGCTGCAGGCACGCATGGAACGCGCGGTGGACGGCGATTACCAGATGTACTCGGTGTCGAGTGGTCCCGAAGTCCGCGCCCACTGGGTTGAAGACGACCCGCGCCTTGCCGACATCATGCGCGTGCGTTCCGACGAGGAGATCCGCTGCATCAAGCGCGGCGGCCATGACCAGCGCAAGATCTACGCGGCATTCAACCGCGCGATACAGAGTGAAGG
>JAUPLK010000019.1 GCA_030836925.1 Pseudomonadota bacterium | reverse complement strand
GATCAAAAATGAAGATACTGCCTATTTATTTGCTACTTTATGACCAAATATAGTAGCCGCTTCGGCCCTTCATGGAACGCAACAAATGACCGAAAAATGGCCTGAAACGCGGCTCGGCACCGAACTGTATGGCTTGAATCGCGAATTTCTGGAGCTGCTCAGGGATGGCGCCCGGGAGCCGCACGTGTTTGGACTGGATGCCCCGCTGCGCCAGCGCCTGGCCGGTTTCAATCCGGCCCAGCTCGACAGCATCGCGCGCACGCCCTGTCTGCTGGCGAGCTTCAGCGTGCTGCCTCCCACCCGCAGTGCGCGCAGGGTGGCCGAGCCTGCCGGGCCGCGGGCGACGCCGATGCCTGCCGCACTGGCCGAAGCCGCGCGGCTGTTTGCGGCATCGCTGCTGGCCTGGCTCTGGCACACCGCCCGCGAGGACCGCCTGCTGGCAGTGCTGTGCATGGGTCCCGGCTTGAATGATCTCGACGGCCTGGCCGGCGCTCCCTTCAGTGAGCTGCAGCGAGCGGCCGTCACCGCCACGGAACATCTGGAGGCGCGCTTCTGCCGTCACCCGCGGCTATGGCCGGACCTGCTGCGGGCAGCGTCCAGCGGCGACACCCAGCTGATCACCACGACGCGACTGTCAGTAGTCCAGCTCACGCTGGTACAGCGCGTTTCGCTGTCGGGCACACCGCCGGCCACATCACTGCGGCCGCCCACAAAACACTGAGGGACAGGCACAATGCCGCGCCATGCATGCCCTGTCCGTCCGCCAGCTCGTCAAAATCTACGCCAACGGCGTACAGGCGCTGGCCGGCATTGACCTCGACGTGCCGCGCGGCGATTTCTGTGCCCTGCTGGGGCCCAACGGCGCCGGCAAGACCAGCCTGATCGGCATCGTCACTTCACTGGTACGCAAGACCAGCGGCACTGTCCGCGTGTTCGGCCACGACCTCGACCACGAACTGAACGCGGTGAAGTCCGCCATCGGCGTGGTGCCGCAGGAGATCAACCTCAACCTGTGGGACAAGGTCAGCAACATCGTCGTCAACCAGGCCGGCTTTTACGGGGTGCCGCCGGCCCGCGCCCGTCGCCGCGCCGAAACCTGTCTCCGCCAGCTGCAGCTCTGGGACCGGCGCCATGATTCGGCGCGTACGCTCTCCGGCGGCATGAAGCGGCGACTGATGATCGCGCGGGCGCTGATGCACGAACCGGAGCTGCTGATCCTCGACGAACCGACCGCAGGCGTGGATATCGAGATCCGCCGTTCGATGTGGGATTTCCTGCGCGCGATCAACGCCGCCGGCACCACCATCATCCTCACCACCCATTATCTCGAGGAAGCCGAGAACCTCTGCCGGCACGTGGCAATCATCGACCACGGCCGGGTGATCGTTGATGACCGCATGGCCGCAGTGCTCACCCGGCTGCAGCAGGAGCACTTCCTGCTGACATTGCGCGAACCGCTGGCAATCCTGCCGCCACTGCCCGGCTTCGAGGCCCGGCTGGTGTCGGATCACGAAGTCGAGGTGGCGGTACCCCGGTCGCGGCAGATCAACGAACTGTTCGCCGGACTGTCGGCCGCCGGACTGCAGGTTGCCAGCCTGCGCAACAAGACGAATCGCCTCGAGGAGCTGTTTGTCACCCTGACCGAACGCAAGGACAAGCTGCCCGCTTCGCGCCCCGGGGAGACGCGGCCATGAGCCTGCGGCAACAGGCCGTTGCACTGGCCACACTCTCGCGCAAGGAGTATCACCGGGTGGTACGCATCTGGCTGCAGACGGTTTTGCCGCCGGCGATAAACATGGGGCTCTATTTCCTGATATTCGGCGAACTGATCGGCGCGCGCATCGGCCAGATGGACGGCTTCGACTACCGGCAGTACATCGCGCCCGGACTGATCATGATGGCCGTCATCACCAACTCCTACGGCAACGTCGTGTCGTCGTTTTTCTCGGCGAAGATCCACCGGCACCTGGAAGAGATGCTGGTCGCGCCCATGTCGCCGGCCACCATCGCGCTCGGCCACATGGTGGGCGGCATCGTGCGCGGCATACTGGTCGGGCTGATGGTTGTGGTGGTCGCAAGGCTGTTTACGCCTTTGCCCCTCACGCATCCGCTGATCACCGCGGCCGTGTTCCTGCTGTGCGCGGCAATCTTCTCGCTGGCCGGCCTGATCAACGGCATCCTCGCCCAGCACTTCGACGACATCTCGATCATCCCGTCCTTCGTGCTGCAGCCGCTGACCTACCTCGGCGGCGTGTTTTACTCGATCAACCTGCTGCCCGAACTGGCGCAGCAGCTGTCGAAACTCAACCCGATCCTGTACATCGTGAATGCCTTCCGTTACGGCATGCTCGGGGTTTCCGACATCGATATCGGTGCGGCCTTCGCCATGATGCTGGCGAGCCTGGTGCTGCTGTTTGTCGTCTGCCTCGTGCTGCTGGAGCGGGGCACGCGGATTCGCGACTAGGGCAGGGTCTGCACCGCCAGCGCCACGGTGCCGGGTCCGCCATGCGCGCCCACCGCCGGGCCGAGCTCGGTAATGCCGATGGATTCCACAGCCGGGAACTGCGCCAGGCACTGCCTGCGCAGTTCTTCGGCGAGCAGCGGTGCGGCGGCATGTGCAATCAGCAATCGTACCGGCTGATCTGCACCAGGCGAGGCCCGCCGCACGTCGCGCAGCGCGGGTTTCAGCAATGCCGCCACCCGGTCACTGCTGCGCAACCTGAGGCCCCGTATGCGTATGCGGCCAGCGTCCAGGCACAGGACAAAGCTCAGCGGCAGCCAGCGCCCGAGTCCGCGCCAGGCTGGCGGGATCCGCCCGCCGCGTACCGCATGACTGAGGTCCGGGACCAGCCCGTAGGTACGGGTGTGCTCGATAGCACGGTGCGCAACAGCCGTGACACCGGATGCATCTGCGCCGCCCGCGGCCGCTTCTGCCGCTGACTGCACCACCAGTCCGAGTCCGGCCGACACATTGCGGCTGTCGAGCACGGTGACCTGTCCGGGCTTGCCACTGCGGCCAGCGGCGGCGACAGCCGCCTGATGCGTCCCGCTGAGACGGGCTGTCAGGCAGATCACCAGCACGTGCTCGAAATGCGAGCAGAGCAATTCAAAGACGCGCCGGAAGTCACCCGGCGAGGGCTGGGACGTTGTTGGATGCTCCGGATTGCGGGCCAGCTCGGCGAAAAAATCCGCAGGCCGCAGGCCAACCTTGTCCAGATGGCTCTCCGCGCCAAAGATGACCCGCAAGGGCACCATCTGGATGCCGAGTTCATCGCAGACGGTGGCTGGCAGATCCGCCGCCGAATCGGTGACGATGGCTACCCGCCGGTTGGGCGTCTGCAGGGAGCGCTCCTGGCGCAGCATGTCATCGGCTTTCTCGGCACTGACCCGTCCGTGACGCCGGGCCAGGCTGAACACCTGTGCCGGTGCGGCGACGTGCACATGCAGGCGCAGCTTCGCGGCATTGCCGATGACCACGACACTGCTGCCGATCGCCGCCAGCTCGGCGCGCACGCCGGCCTGATCGATGGCGCTGCCGGTGATCAGGCACTCGGTGCAGTAGCGATCCGTGCCCGACATGCCGTGTGCGCCGTCAGCATGCGCCTCGGCGTGAGCGTGGCGAGCGAGATCCGTGTCGTTGCTGAAACCGACCGGCGGAGCCAGTCCGGGTTGCAGTGCCTCGGCCATCCCTTCGAGCAGCAGCAGCAGGCCGAGCGCACCGGCATCCTCGACCCCGGCCGTGCGCATTTCCTCCCGCGTGCTGCGCGTATCGACCACCGCCTGGCGCGCGTGGACCAACAGGCCCGCCATCAGCTGCGAAAAATCCGCGTCGGCCGGGAGCTTCTGCGGCGCAACTGCGGCGGCGATATCGCGCATCACCGTCAGCACGGTGCCTTCGACCGGGTTCTGCAGGGCCTGCCGGGCCGACTGTTCGGCCGCGGCCAGTGCGCCCGCGAGGTCCGGCAGATCGATGCGCGCCTGACCCGCCAGTGCCGCGGCCAGCCCCTGCAGCCAGGCGGCGAAGATCGCACCGGAATTGCCGCGCGCGCCATCGAGGGCGGCATCTGCGGCCACGGCCAGCAACTCGCCGGCATGGCGCGTCGTCGCCGCAGCGACAGCCTCGGCAACGACGCTGAAGGTGAGTGCAAGATTGGTTCCGGTATCGCCATCGGGTACCGGAAAGACATTGAGGCGGTCGAGGTGCCGGCGCTCGGCAGTCAGCCGGGCGATACCGGCCAGCACCAGGCGCTGCAGCCGGCGTCCATCCAGATAGGCGATGCGCGGCGGCCGCTTGCTGCTCACTTGCGATTGAGCATGAAGCGCTGACCCTGGCTCGCGAGTATCACCCCCTCCGGCGTGATGCTTTCGAGTGCCGGACCTTCGGTCAGCTGGGCGCCTTCCCGGTATTTGCGGCCATTGATCACCGCAAAGCGCACGCTGGGCGAATCGTTGTAGACCAGCAGATCCAGATTGAGTGCAGGCAGATCGAGCGTACCGGCACCGAGCAGCTGATCGAGCGTCGGCAGCGCGGGATCGGCGATGATCCGCGAGGCTTTGGCAGGTGGCTCGGCAGCGGGCAGCGGCGCGCTCACCGCTGCAGGTAGGGCAGGTTCCGCCTTGGCCAGTTCGCCAGCGGGCAGATCACTCTCGACCTCGGGCGGCACAACCGGCGCAAGCGGAGCGGTCTCCCTTGCCAGCGCACGGACCTCCGGCACGGCTGCAGGCGCCACAACCGGAGCAGCAGACGGCGTCGGCGCGGCAACGGCTTCGACACTGGCGGGTGGCGGTGACTGATTCCGGCCGGCATTCCACTGCCAGGCCATGAAGCCGATATTGACCACCAGCACCAGCACCAGCAGCGGTATCCAGATATTGCGCTGCCGGCGGCCCGCGGCATAACGCACGTCAGCCAGCGTCGGGGCTGCACCGCGCTGCCGCTCGGCATCGCTCTTTCTCAGTGCATCAAGGATGAATGACATCTTTCGCCGGTCCTGCTGCCTGATCTGCGTCAGTCGGTTTGCGCCAGTCGCGGCATGTCGCCGCTGCTGACTTCGGTGTTGATCGCTGCCTGGGTCGCGAGGCCGGCGATGCCATCGACCGGCAGCTGACGGTCGCGCTGATAGTCGCGCACCCGGCTGGCCAGGTTGTCGTCATACAATTCGGAATCAGCCGGTTCGACGGGACTGCCCTGGACCACCGCCAGGCTGTCGCGCAGCCAGCGCACGCCGGGATCCCGCATGCCGGGCAGAAAGGCATTTACGGCCCCGGTCTGCGGTCGCCACAGCAGCAGGTACTCGCCAAACCAGAAGCGCGCCAGTTCCTGGCTGTCGACGCGATACTCGGCGCCCTTGATGTTCAGCGTCGCGGTCCGGTCACCGATCCCGGTGAGCACCACCTGGTGCGGATTGCTGTCGGTATCCCGGAGCGTCAGGATCACCGGCCGGCCAAGCGTGCGAACCTGCTCGAGCGTGCCGCGCTGATACAGGCAATGCAGGCCACGTTCCTCGGCCTGCACACAGGGACGCCTGGAGTCACTGTGCAGATCGACATTCCAGAGGCGGAAGAGTTCGCCGAACGCGACGTCCGTACCGGTTCTGCCGGCACTGTCATCCAGCAACGGCCCCAGCGGCACCGGCGGTACCTCATGGTTGCTGGTGATTGCCGGCCGGCTTTGTACCTCGGCAACCGGCGCTGCGGCTGGCGACGGCGCGATCGCCACCGCAACGGACTCCTCGGCGCGGTTCGCGCGCAGCCACTGCATGCCGGCAAATCCCGAGGCGAGCACGATGAGCACGCCGGCGATGCCCGCACCGAGCAGGCCACCTGGATGCGCCCACCAGGGCCGTCGCCAGTTGAAGCCTGCCGGCGGCTCGTCATACACCTCGCGCACGGCCTCACGTACCAGCTGTGGCGTGATCTGCTGCGTCTCCCCGGTGTAGCCGCCGAGCAGCGCGCGGTCTGCAATCACGTTGATCATGCGCGGCACACCGCCGGAGTGACGGAACAGCATGCGCTTGGCAGCCGGCGTGAATATCGGCCCGATGGCTCCGGCGACCTTCAGCCGGTGATCGATGTAAGCGCTGGTCTCGTCGCTGCTCAAGGGCTCGAGGTGATAACGACCGGTGATCCGCTGCGCCAGCTGGCGCATGTCGTTGCGCGCCAGCTGCTCACGCAGCTCGGGCTGGCCGATCAGGATGATCTGCAGCAGCTTCTGCTTGGCCGTCTCGAGATTGGTCAGCAGGCGCACCTGCTCCAGCACTTCGGGCCGGAGGTTCTGCGCCTCGTCCACGATCAGGATCGTGCGTCGCCCGCGACTGTGATTGTGCAGCAGGAAGCTGTTGAGGACATCGGTCAGCGCCTTGATGCTGTTGCGCTGCTCGGGAAGCTCAACGTGCAGCTCCTCGCAGATAGCGCCCAGGAACTCGACGCGTGACAGCTGCGAGTTGAGCACCACGGCGACATCGGCAAATTCGGGCAACTGCTGCAGCAGGCTGCGCACGAGGGTGGTCTTGCCGGTACCGACCTCACCGGTCAGCTGGATGAAACCGCCGCTTTCGCGCACGCCATAGATCAGGTGAGCGAGCGCCTCCGCATGCCGCTCGCTCATGTAGAGGTAACGCGGATCAGGCGTGATCGAGAAAGGCTTCTCGTTCAGACCGAAAAAACTGGTGTACATGCCGTGCGCGACCCTTCAGCCGGAGCCCAGCATACCTAAGCGCGCTGCCGCAGAACGATAAAGCGGGCCGCCCAGCGCAGACCATCATAGGACGGTCCGGCATCCGCGATCGCATCCATCGCCTGCTTCAGGAGTTCGTCCGCACGGGCGCGCGCCTCGGCCATGCCAAACAGATGCGGATAGGTGGCCTTGTCGCTGGCCAGATCGGAGCCGCCGGTCTTGCCGGTTTCGGCGGTCGTGCCTTCGATGTCGAGGATGTCATCGCGCACCTGGAAGGCCAGTCCGAGCGCGTCGACGAAGCGCTCGAGGGCATGCAGCGTGGCAAGCGGCACGTCGGCGCGGCAATACGCCGCCGACAACACACTGGCGCGCAGCAGGTAGCCGGTCTTGAGCCGGTAGATGTGCTCGAGTTCGGCCGGATCCAGGCGCTTGCCTTCCGATGTCATGTCCATGGACTGGCCGCCGGTCATGCCGCGTGAACCACAGGCGTCGGCGAGCAGGGCAGTAAGCCGCACCTGGATGGCGGGGTGATCGCGCAGTGCCGGATGGGTGGCCAGCACCTCGAAAGCCAGCGGCTGCATGGCATCGGCAGCGAGGATGGCGGTGGCCTCGTCGAAGGCGCGGTGCGCCGTCGGACGACCGCGGCGCAGGTCGTCATTGTCCATGGCGGGCAGATCGTCATGGATGAGGGAAAAGGTATGCATCAACTCGATGGCAACTGCCGGCGCATCGAGCATGTCCGGCGCCACGCCCAGTGCTTCGCCGGAGGCATAGACCAGCAGCGGCCGGATCCGCTTGCCACCGCTCAGTGCCGAGTAGCGCATGGCCTGGTGCAGGATGGTCGGTGCCACACTCTCGGCGGGCAGGTAATGGTCGAGCACGCCCTCGATGCGCGCGATATAGGCTTCAACCCGGTCGTTAAATGTCATGTGTACAGCATCCTTTCCTGTGCAGGATAGTGGCTCGCGCAGGAGCCGGCCATTCCCCGTGGCTATAATCCTTTTTTTGGGGCACAGGATCCACGATGCAAGCGGTTGCGACAGCTCACCCCAACGTGGCACTCATCAAGTACTGGGGGAAGCGCGCCACCGTCGGCAATCTGCCCGCCACCGGCTCGCTGTCGCTGGCGCTCGGCGGACTCAGTACCGAAACGCGGGTGCGCTTCGAGGCTGGCCGGCAGGGCGATCGCGTACTGCTCGACGATCGCGAGGACGCTGAAACCTCGGCGCGCGTCACGGCATGCCTTGACCTCCTGCGCGGCGAAGCCGGCGTGACGGATGGCGCCGTGGTGGAATCCCGCAACGATTTTCCCACCGGGGCCGGGCTGGCCTCATCGGCATCCGGCTTCGCCGCGCTGGTGGTGGCGGCGGCCGGAGCGCTGGGACTCAAGCTGCCGCCAGCCCGGCTGGCCGAGATTGCCCGCAACGGCTCTGGCTCGGCCGCGCGTTCCCTGCTGGGCGGCATCGTGCTGCTGAAAAATGTCGGCACAGGCACCGACTGCACACAGCTTGCAGCACCGGCGGACTGGCCGCTGGAGATCGTGGTGGCGGTGACGGCCACCGGCCAGAAAGCCATCAGCTCGCGGCAGGGCATGGCATTGAGCGAGCAGACTTCCCCTTACTATCCGGCCTGGGTGGAAAGTCATGCCACAGACCTCGATGCCGGCATCGCTGCAGTCCGAAACCGGGATTTTCCTGCGCTGGCCGAGTTTTCCGAACACAACTGCCTGAAGATGCACGCGGTGATGTTGAGCACCCGGCCGCCGCTGATCTACTGGACGCCGGCCACGCTGGCCTGCCTGCAGCGGGTGCGTGCACTGCGCGCAGACGGAGTCCCCGTTTTCTACACCATCGATGCCGGACCACAGCTGAAAGCCGTCTGCCTGCCGGAAGCCGCCGGCGAGGTGGCGACCGCACTGGCCGCCATCGATGGCGTACACCAGGTGCTGCGCAGCCCGCTCGGCGCCGGAGCACGGCTGCGTGCTGCCGGTGATTGAGGCCCGGGCACCCGGCAAGCTCGTCATCGTCGGCGAGTATGCGGTGCTGCACGGCGCGCCCGGAATTTCCGTAGCCGTGGACGTCCCGGCACTGGCCCGGCTGCAATTCCGGCGCGGCCCGGATAGTGAACTCCTCATCCCGGATACGGGCGAGCACTTCGGGTTTCGCTGGGATACCGCTGGCCGCGTGAGCTGGCTGGACAATGCCCCTGGCGCGCTCGGCCTGCCGCTGGCGTGCTGTCTGGCGACGCTTGCCGCACAGGGACTGTGGCACGCGGCGGCCGCCGCTTCAGCCTGCCGGATTGAACTGGATACGGCCGCCTTTCACGGCCGGAGCGCAGCCGGTCAGCGCATCAAGCTCGGGCTGGGCTCGAGCGCCGCCGTGCTCGTCGCCCTGATGGGCGCCCTGTTGACGCTTGCACAAGCCGCCCCCCTGACCCACGACGAGCTGACGGCCCTCTGCTGCGCGGCCCATCGTCGGCTGCAGGGTGGCAGCGGCAGCGGCATCGATGTGGCGACGGCCGTCGCCGGGGGCGTGATCAGCATCGAGCCGTCAGCAGACGATCGGGGGCCACGCACGAAGCACCTGGCCTGGCCCCGCGATCTGCACATGCTCGCCATCTGGTCCGGCCACAGCGCCTCGACACCAGCCATGCTGGCGCGCCTGCAGAACTATCGTGAACAGCAGGCTGAAGCGTGTGCGGACCACATGGCACAACTCGGCAACATCGCGGTTCAGAGCCTGTCAGCCTGGCAGCAGGAGGATGTCGCTGCGATGCTGGCAGCACTGGACCGCTATGCCTCTGCACTGCAGCAGCTCGATCAGGATGCCGACATCGGCATCTACAGGGGCGGACATGCGGCCATGCGCGCAATCGCCCGGGCACATGGCGCTGTATACAAGCCTTCCGGTGCAGGTGGCGGCGATTTCGGCATTGCATTGGCTGCATCAGGACAGCTGCTGGATGCCGTCGCCAGGGATTTCAGCAACCGTGGCTACACCTGCCTCGAAGCAGGCCTGTGCGCACCGGGACTGACGGTGACGAGCGGCGCTCAGCCCAGATAGCGGTAGTACTCGACGCCGATGTCCTGAAAGCTGCGGTCCGAGCGTGAGCCGATGTGGTCGATGATGAATTCGCCAGCATGGTCGATGCACAGCTCATCCGGCTGCCGGCCTTCACGCAAGGCCAGGTACTGGTCAGCCGTGATGTCCATGGACGGCTGCAGCGCCGTCTCGATGCCGATCCGCGCCGCCGCATCCTGCCAGCCCGCAACCACACGCAGCGGGATCGCATCAGCGGCATCACCGCTGCCGTAACCGATCGCGAGCAGCTCGCTGCCGACGAGCTCGATCCCGCGCTGGCGGGCATCGGCAAAGCCGGCCGCGAGCCAGGCCGGCAGCGCGCCGGTGTAGAGATTGCCGACTTCGCGCATCCACTCCGAACCCAGCGTCATCTTGCCCAGCACCTGCTGATCGTAGGCCTCGCTCTGCCGGAAGACCTTCAGCACGGTCGTGCTGAGCGGAAAGACTTCTTCGTGGATGCGCGCCTGCACCGCCAGCTGCTCGAGTTCGGGTGCGGCGTTCATTTCGGCGATCACATCCTCGACCGCCAGGCCGGCGCCGCGACTGTAACCGGCCAGTTCAGCGCGGTCGGCGGCATCGCCGCGCGCAAGCGCAAACAGCCAGGCCAGACCGAAGCCGGTCTCCGGCATGCGCTGATAGGGCCGGTGCATGAATACCGCTTCCAGACTGCGCAGATACGCCGCGGGTGACAGCGACGCGCGGCCATACAGGTCATCCAGCGCCCGGCGGATTTCATCGATGTAGCAGTTGGTGGAATAACGTCCGTTGTAGACGGGGATGTCGAGCGAGGCGGCCTCGGCACTGCTGCCGGGACGCGCGCCCAGCGGCTTGCGAAAATCGATGCCGCGATATTCCGAAGCCGTGCCGGCCAGACGCAGATCGATGCTGGCGAGCCGGGGCCGGGCTTCCAGCAGCATGGCCACTGCACCGGCACCCTGTGTGGGCTCACCGGTGGTGCCGCGCCCGTACAGGGCCTTGTCGGCACAGACCACGATGGCGACACCGTCGCTGCCATCCGATTGCAGAAAACGCAGCGCACCACGCAGCGCATAGATGCCGCCCAGACAGGCATGCTTGAACTCGGGCACTTCACAGTTGCGGGCCAGAACCGGCAAGCCCTTGGCGCGGAGCGCGATGTCCAGCATGCCCTTGACGATGATTGCACCGGCCGAGTTGTCGGTACTCGATTCGGTCCCCAGTGCCAGGTAGCGGACTTTGGCCGGGTCGACCTGGTAGTTTTCGATCAGGCGCAGGCAGGCATTGGCGGCCATGGTGTAAACGCTTTGCCGGGGACCAAGCATGCGAAAACCGGTACCCACGACCTGGCGGATTTTTTCCCAGTCCGAGCCGCTCCATTCACACCACTTGCGCAGGTCAACCCGACAGGGCGGCAGATAGACGGCCATGCCGCTGAGCCCGGCAATCGCCTGAGCGGCCGGTCTGGCAGACGCTGCTGTGCTGGACGAGGAACTGTGCGGGGACATGTGCAAACCAACCCCGCCGCGCGGGGTTACATCGGCCCGCGATACTAACCGACCGGCCGGCGTGATGTCATGACCGGGCCGCCTGTGTGTGGCTTTGCAGTTCAGCCGGTGCGAAATCATCGACCGCAGTCAGCACCATTACGGTGGCGTCAAACTCGCGCAGCTGCTCGGCCTCCTCTGCCGACAGGATGCCCTGGCTGAAGGCCTGGCCGATATGCTCGTGGAAATCACCCGGCGGCAGCAGACCAGCCTTGGTTGCTTCGCGCAGCCGCTGCTGCAACGGCAGCAGATTTTCGTTGATTTCCAGCGCCGCCTGCAGCTGGCCGATCACGCAACCGGGCTCAGGTGCCGCGTAAATTCCGTCGCAGAGCCGCGCACGGGTCTCGGTGGGCCGGGTGACCAGTGCGACGATCTCCCGGCCAAGTTCATCGGGCGGCGCCGAGTACATGCGGCCGCGCGGGAAAATGCATACCCG
>JAUPLK010000164.1 GCA_030836925.1 Pseudomonadota bacterium | reverse complement strand
AATAGTTGCCGGCAACCTCGCGCAGTGGGGGTGGGTCAATCAGCCCTGGTTTCGTTGGGCGCACCTGGGTGCCATCGGCTTCGTTGTGCTCCAGTCCTGGCTCGGCGCAACCTGCCCGCTCACTGTTCTTGAAAACCGGCTTCGAGTGCAGGCGGGCGGATCCACCTACGCGACGAGCTTCATCGAGTATTGGGTCTCAAGACTCATGTACTACGAAGCACCTGCCTGGGT
Source organism: Pseudomonadota bacterium (assembly GCA_030836925.1). Taxonomy (GTDB): domain Bacteria; phylum Pseudomonadota; class Gammaproteobacteria; order Steroidobacterales; genus SHZI01. The sequence continues at coordinate 4,456 of JAUPLK010000164.1, read as the reverse complement.
CTTTGCTTCCGTGTATACGCTGTTTAGCGTGGCCGTCCTCGCTGCCTGGTGGTACTGGCCGCCAAGGCCGGGGACGCATCGGTTCAGTTCTCTGAAGTTCCTTTGGGCCTCGCCCTGTACTGCTGTTGGTCTTGTTCTGGCCGCAGTCCCGTTGGCATTGGGCGGCAGGGCCAGGTGGTCATCGGGCGCGCTGGAAGTGACCTGGCGTGACCGGTTGGCCAGCTGTGGGGAGCTCGCCAGCCGGTTGCCCGTTCGCGGCATTGTCTTCGGCCATGTCATTCTCGCCGTTACCGATGAAGACCTCGGCACCATAGGCCCACATGAGCGGGTACATGTCGCGCAATACGAGCGCTGGGGTCCGCTGTTTTTACTGTTGTATGCGGCATCCAGCCTGTGGCAGCTCATCAACGGGCGTAACCCTTACTGGCACAATCATTTTGAGGTGCAGGCGCGCCTCAAATCCCGGTGATCAGCAAGTCGAGGGCGGAAATAATGTCGGCTCTCTTTGCTGAAAGATCTGCAACCGGCGCGCCAAGCAACTTCCGGGGGATGCCGGCAAGTTGAGGTGTCATCATCACGTACTGCTTGCCGTCGATCTCGAAAGTCGGCGTCAGTGTACGGATGGCTTTGCCTTTCATTGCCGCTGCAGGGTACAGCGGCACCACAACGCGTGTGCCCAGGTCTTCGATCAGATCGCTTTGAACATTGAGCAGCAAGGGTACGGCTGCTTTGCTGGCCGGGTTGATGTTGCGGTGCGCGGTGAATTGCGCCATCAGAAGCTCCGCAGTCCGTCGCTGAAGACGCCGTGCTTCTCCACGTGATCGTTATAGGCTTCGATGGCAGTCCTGTTTTCGGCCAGCCATTGAGTACGCTGCTTTTCGCGTAGCGCTGCGGCCAGCGCCAGCTCGAAGGTGGCCGAAAGGTTGATGTCCAGTTCCCTGGCCTTGTTGAGCAGGTCACCGTTGACGCTCAGGTTGGCCGGCCTTTTGGGGGCCCGAGTGTCGTAAGTGATTTGCATGGCCGTTCCGTCTGCATCTGACATGCGCATATGCTATACGCATACTGGTGCGCAAGCCAGCGAAAAGCTCACACGACCCCGTTCACCGCGACCGGCGCAAGCAGCCAAGGTCGCGTCAACTCCTCCGACACCGCCCACAGCTTCGCTGCCAGTGCGTCGTTCTCCATGTTGCCGCCCGGCGCTTCCGGGTTGCAGTCGGCGAAGTAGTGCCCGCTGACGGTCGCGAGGGCGGGTGCCGTGGCGACGTAGCAGGTGGTGGCGGTGCCGGCCTCGACGCTTTTCATGAAGGTCCAGCCGATCAGCCGGGCGGCCACCTGCTGCCACTCCGGGAAGCTGCGGCCGAGGTTGGTCATGATCACGCCGGGGTGCACGGAGTTGGCCGTGCTTGTGCTGCCGGCCAGGTTCTTTGCCAGCTGCCGCACATAGAGGTGATTGGCGAGCTTGGACTGGCCGTACATCTTGTTCGGCTTGTAGTCGCGTTCGCCGGACAGGTTGTCGAACTCGATGCCCGACTCCGGCGCCCATTTGTAGCCGCTGCTGGTCAGTACCACGACGCGGCCCTGGGCGGCCGCCTGTACCTGCGGCAGCAGCCGGTTGCCGACGATGAAGTGGCCGAGGTGATTGGTGACGAACTGCTTCTCCAGCCCGTTGACCTGCTCGAGTTCGGGCAGCGCCATGATGCCGGCGTTGAGGATCAGCATATCGATCGGCATGCCCATGGCCCGCACCGCATCGGTACCAACGACGATGGACGGGAAGTCGGTCAGTTCGATGGCCACCGGGGTGGTGCGGCCCTGGATGCCGGCGCAGGCGGCCGCGGCCTTTTCGAGGGTGCGCGCGGCGCACAGCACATGGGCCCCGCGCATCGCCAGTACGCGCATGGCTTCGTAGCCTAACCCTGAGTTGGCACCGGTGATCAGGGCGGTCCTTCCGCGCAAATCGATGCCGGCGGTGACTTCCTCGGCGGTGGACTTTTTGCCAAAGCGTCCGACCGGCACGCCCGCTGGACGCACGATGGGCTGGTCTTTGCCGCCGCAGCCGCCGAGTGCGACTGCAGCAGCGGTGGCGGAGCTGCCGACGATCAGCTGGCGACGGTTAAGCAGGGGGCCTGGCTGGTTCATGGCGAGGTCTTCCTCAATGGCAGCTCGGGGTGGAGCGTTCCGATTGTAGTCCACGGTTGTGCGCAGTTTTGCAGGCAAGCGGCCGGCTGGCGGTTTAAACTCGCCATACGATCGAGACGGGAAGACAGGCATGACGACGGTGAAGATTGCAGCGATCCAGATGAACTCCGGCGAGGACGTGGCCGCCAACCTCACGCGGGCACGGCGGGCGCTGCGCTCGGCGGCAGCCGACGGTGCGGTACTCGCGGTGTTGCCGGAAAACTTCGCCCGCATGGGCAAGCGGGAATCCGACCGGATCGCGATCACCGAGGAAAACCATGTCGGTCCGCTCCAGGATTTCCTGGCCGCCGAGGCGGCGCGCGCGAAGATGTGGATCGTCGGCGGCACGATTCCGCTGAAGAGCGATGATCCGAAGCGGCCCTGTGCCTCGTCGCTGGTCTACGATGCTGATGGCAAGCGCGTCGGCCGTTACGACAAGATCCATCTCTTTGATGTGCGTGTTCCCGAGAGCGAAGAGGCCTACCGCGAGTCGCAGAGCGCCACGCCGGGCACCAAGCCGCTGATCGTGGAGACACCGTGGGGCATGCTCGGTGTCGCCGTCTGCTATGACCTGCGGTTCCCCGAACTGTTCCGCCGCATGGCCAGCCAGGGCATGGACATCCTGGCCATACCAGCCGCGTTTACCTACCGCACCGGGCTTGCGCACTGGGAACCTCTGTTGCGGGCGCGGGCGATCGAGAATCTCTGTTACGTCGTGGCTGCGGCACAGACCGGCACGCACCCGGCGGGTCGGCAGACTTACGGGCATTCAATGGTCGTCGACCCCTGGGGTGCGATCCTTGCCCAGAGCATCGGCCGTCCGGGCATCTGCAGCGCGACTATCGATCCGGCACATCTGAAGCGCCTGCGCCAGCAGTTCCCCGTGCTCGACCACCGGCGCATCAAGACGGTGAGCTGAGCATCCCGCACAGCTGCTGCCGTCAACCACTGCATTGGAATCCGCATGAATGTCATGAGTCCCGGCACCGCGCTCGCGCTGGCGCGTACTGAACTGCTGGATCCGGCCGGCATCACCGACCGCGATCTGCACCATGCGCTCGGCCTGCTCATGCACGGTGATGTCGACAACGCGGATCTCTATTTCCAGGTCGCCCGGCAGGAGTCCTGGTCGATCGAGGACGGTATCGTGAAGGGCGGCGCCTACAGCATCGAGCAGGGCGTCGGCGTGCGGGCGATGGCCGGCGAGAAGACCGGCTTTGCCTATTCCGACGAGATCGTGGTGCCGGCACTCAACCAGGCGGCGGAGGCGGCGAGCGCCATCGTCCGTCGCGGACAGCAGGGTCGCGTGCAAGCCTGGCAGGCGCGCGAGGGACATCGGCTGTATCCGCCGGTCGACCCGCTGCTGAGCCTGGCCGATGAAGAGAAAGTCGCCTTGCTGCAGCAGGTGGACCGCGACGTCCGCGCGCTCGATCCGCGCGTGAAGCAGGTGGTGGCGAGCCTGGCTGCCGCGCACGAGGTCATCTTGATCTGCGCCAGCGATGGCGGGCTGGCGGCGGACGTGCGTCCGCTGGTGCGCTTCAATATCTCCGTGATCGTCGAGCATGACGGTCGTCGTGAGCAGGGCGTGGCCGGTGGCGGTGGTCGTCACGGCTACGAAAAGCTTGACCACGAGCGCGTGCTGGAGTTTGGTCGCGAGGCCGTGCGTCAGGCGGTGGTCAATCTCGACGCGGTGCCGGCGCCGGCTGGTGAAATGGTGGTGGTGCTCGGTCCGGGCTGGCCTGGCGTGCTGCTGCACGAGGCCATCGGTCACGGGCTGGAGGGGGACTTCAACCGCAAGGGCACTTCGGCCTTCACGGGCCGCATCGGTGAAACGGTGGCCAGTGAACTCTGCACGGTGGTGGATGACGGCACGCTGGAAGGTCGGCGTGGCTCGCTCAATATCGATGACGAAGGCACGCCGACCAGCAAGACCGTGCTGATCGAGAACGGGCGTCTGCGCGGCTACATGCAGGACCAACTCAATGCCCGGCTGATGGGTACCACATCCACCGGCAACGGCCGGCGACAGTCTTTCGCGCATCTGCCGCTGCCGCGCATGACCAATACCTACATGTTGCCCGGGCCGCACGATCCTGGCGAGATCATCGAATCGGTGCAGCGTGGCATCTACGCCTGCAATTTTGGCGGCGGCCAGGTGGATATCACTTCCGGCAAGTTCGTTTTTTCGGCCAGCGAGGCCTATCTGATCGAGAACGGCAAGCTGGGCGCGCCGATCCGTGATGCCACGCTGGTGGGTGACGGCGCGACCGTGCTCAGC
>JAUPLK010000163.1 GCA_030836925.1 Pseudomonadota bacterium | reverse complement strand
CGGTGCCGGCGGCTACACCATGCTGTCGCCGACCGAGGGCAAGACCACGCTGCTTGGGGTCAACCCGGAACTGTCCGGCCTCGGCATCGGCAAGGCGCTGCAGGTGGCGCGGCTGGAGGCGATGCATGCACTCGGCGCGCAGACGGTCACCACCAACGCGGACATCCCCGACACCATCGCCTGGTACAAGAAGCACTTCGGCTACCGCGAAATCGGCCGGCTGAAGAAGATCCATTCCTTCGGCCTCGAGCACGTGGATCACTGGACCACGATCCGCATGGACCTCGGCCGCTACATGCGCGAGCGTGAGGGCTGGGCGGCACGCCGCGAGGACTACCTGCAGCGCTACGCGCCGCATCCGATGTCGCCCTGGCCGCCGCTGATCATCAATGTCTGCCTGACCGGCATGATCCCCACGCGCGCCAGCACGCCGCACGTGCCCCTGAGCGTGGACGAGATCGTCGGCGATGCGATTGCCGTGGCCGACGCCGGTGCGCAGATGGTGCATCTGCATGCCCGCGACGAGGCGACCGGTCAGCCCACCTCCGATACCCGCTATTTCGAGCGCATCCTCACCGGCATCCGCCGTGAACGCCCGGCACTGGTCTGCTGCGTGACCACCAGCGGCCGCAACTGGCCGGAATTCGAGCGGCGCAGCGAGGTGCTGCTGCTCAAGGGTGCGGCACAGCCGGACATGGCCAGCCTGACGCTGGGCTCGCTCAACTTCCTGACCGGGCCCAGCAACAACGCCATCCACACCATCGAGCGGCTGGCGATGTGCATGCGCGAGAACGACATCAAGCCGGAGCTCGAGGTCTTCGACAGCGGCATGATCAATCTCGCCAAGTACCTGGAACGCCACGGCATCCTCAGCGGCACCAAGTACTTCAACCTGCTGCTCGGCAACCTGAATACCGCAGCGGCGACCATCGGCGATCTCGCGCACCTGGTCGCGGCGCTGCCCGGCGATTCGGTGTGGGCGGCGGCCGGCCTCGGTGCCTTCCAGTTGCCCATGAACGTCGCGGCGATCCTCGCGGGTGGCAATGTGCGCGTCGGGCTGGAAGACAACATCCATTACGACGCTGCGCGCAGCCGGCTGGCCAGCAACGTCGAGCTGGTGCAGCGCCTGGTGCGCATCAACCGGGAATTCGAGCGACCGCTGGCGACTTGCGCGCAGGTGCGCAGCTCGCTGGGTCTGCGCCAGATGCAGGCCGTGGCATGACGGAGGTGTTGCAGGTCCGGTACGCGGCATTCCAGGGCCCGAGTCTCGCCGCATCATTTGCCGCTGTCACGGCCGAGTTCCAGGAACCCGTTGCGCCGGGCATGCCGGCGCCGCAGCTGGCCGAAAAACTGTCCACATTCATCCCGCCGGCGCTGATGCGCCGCGTGCTGCTGCCACCGGGCGAGGTCAGCTTTGCGCAGCTGGCGGCGGCACTGGCGCGCGGCCTGCAGGATCTGCATGGCCGGCAGGGGCTGGATCTGCAGATCCAGCGGCTTGACGGTGGTGCGTGCCGGATTGCGCTCGGTTACCACGATGCACAGGCGAGCATGATGGCGCTGGAAGTCGGCCTGGAACTCGCCACCGCGTTTTTCAACGAGGCGGGCGGGCGTCGCGTGGACCTGCAGCCCATCGAGGCGCGCATGCAGAAACTGGCTTCGGTGCTGATGATGCACCAGCCTGACAGCACCACCCGTGCGCTCATTCACGCGGCGCGTGCGCGTGGCATCCCGGTCAGCGCAGTTTCGCCGGGTTCGCGGATCTGGCTCTATGGCCAGGGGCGGGCGGGTTTCCACGGCTTTGTTGCTGCCAGCCACCAGGATTCCCTGACCGGTTTCAACCTGGCGCGCAACAAGCTGCTGGCCACCCGACTGATCGTGCAGCTGGGCTTTCCCGGTACCCGTGCCGTACCGGTCGGCTCGGTTGCGGATGCGCGCGCGTACGCGCGTGAGCAGGGGTTCCCGCTGGTCATCAAGCCCAATGCGGGCCGGCAGGGTGAAGGCGTCACCGCGCACATCAACACCGACGATGAGCTGGTGGCGGCATTCGAGTCGGCCAATCTTGTCGCGCCGGGCAATGTGCTGCTGGAGGGTCACGTGGCCGGCGATGACCATCGTTTGACGGTGATCGGTGGCCAGCTGATCTGGGCCTCGTGCCTGTCACCGCCGCGCGTCATCGGTGACGGCAGACGCTCGATCGCCGAACTGATCGAGGCCGAAAACGAACAACGACGAAAGTCGCCGGGCGCAGACATTGCCAGCGTGCAGCTGGTTCTGGATGCCGACATGCAGGATGTGCTGGCGAAGCAGGGGCTGCGCGCCGACGACCGCCCGGCTGCCGGTGTGACCATCAGCCTGCGCAGCACGGCGAACATCTCCCGTGGCGGCACGCTGGTGGATTGCACGGCGCAGCTGCATCCGGACAACCGTGACATGGCCGAAGCGCTGGCGCGCTGTTTTCATCTGGATGCTGCCGGCATCGATTTCATCACGCCGGACATCAGCCGGTCGTGGCGTGAGGTCGATTGCGCAGTCATCGAGATCAACGCAACGCCGGGTTTTTCTTCCGCTGCGCGCGCCGTGCAGATCATGCAGGCGCGTTTTCCGGCCGGTTGCGATGGGCGCATCCGCACGGTGGTGCTGATCGGCGCCGGGCACGGCGGGCTGGAGCAGGCCGCTCAGGCGCTGCAGGCGGATGGTGCCTGTGTCGGCATGACTGACAGCCGGCGGACGCTGCTCGGTGGTCAGCAGCGCTTTGCCGCATCCGCCACGCTGGCAGAGCGGGTGCGTGGCTTGCTGCTCGATGTGCGCTGTGAGGTCTTGCTGATCGGCATCACGCCGGCCGAGCTCGAGACCGGCGGATTTCCGCTGGATCGATGCAGCCTGGCGCTGGTCAGCGCCGGGACCCCGCTGTCAGCCGCGCTGCTGAAGCTGGTCGAGGCTTGTTCAACGCGTGTGATAAATGACGTGCAGGCTGATGATCTGAAAAGGAAAATGCTCGACATGAGCGCCTAGATGGCGGTGCCTCAACGATACTGCGGCGGCACATCCAGGCTGTCGTCGACGGCGTGCCAGATGCCGTTCATGTAGTCGGGATTGCCCACGCATTTCACGGTGAGCAGTCCCAGGTCGGCACGGGTGACTTTGCGCATCAGACGCTGATCCGTGCTGAGCCGCGCCGTGCGGGTTGGCGGCAGATCGGCGGAGAGCAGGATGCCGTTGCGGATGATCGTGTAGCCGATGCCGCTGTCGATGAGCCGTTGTTCTGCACGCCCCTTGGCGGCGAGTGTCGAACGCATGCGGCCGAAGTTGGCCTGTGGAAACTGCTCGATGTTTTTTCCGGCGCCCACCGATCCGTGCAGGATGATCTGCTGCACGTCCCCGCCTTTTGCGCCGGCGATGATGTTGGCCATGGCGGTCGGGTAGAACTCGTCGTCGGCATCGCCACGCGCCGTGGCATCGACGACGGTACGGATATCCCGGCCCGCGAAGGCGGCCTTGACCTGGGCCGCATCGAGGATATCGCCGCTGACATAGTCGAGCTTGAGGCCCTCCAGACGACTGCGATCGGAGGCTGGCCGCACGAACACCGTGACCGGATGGCCGGCCGCCACCAGTTCGCGGACGACGGCCGAACCGAGCTGGCCGGTACCACCGAAGACCAGCACCCGGTTCTCGTTGCCGGCATGGCTGCTGCCGATCGACAGGAGCAGGAGGACGAGTGTGCGGAACATGCTGCCTTGCCTATAATCGATACCGGTTCCGAGTCTATGGGGATGGCCCGAACATGTGCAACCGTCTCGTGCTGCTGCTGGGCCTGCTGCTTGGCACCGTTGCTGTCGCCGGTACCGCGCCGCCATCCGCCGATGCGGCAAGGACGCTCGAGCTGGTGCGTGCCTGGGTGCACGGCCAGTACAGCAACAAAACGCAGTTCGAGAGCGACCTGGCCCGCAAGCTGCCACCGGAACAGATCCACCGCCAGTTGCACCAGTTCTTCGCGCCGCTGACCGTGCCGATTCCCGGCATCGAAGGTTATCTGGTCTATCAGCATGCCTCCGTCGATGGCAGCTTCAGTCCGCCGTCGCTGATCCGCATCGGGCTGCTGCAGTATTTCAGCGATCCGCAGTCGGGCAGGCTGGTGCAGCGCGAGCTCAACTTCCGGGACGGCGAGCGGTGGAAGAACGTCTACCAGCAGCCAGACCTGCTGCAGCAGATCCGGATGACTGATTTCGAGGTCAAGCCCGGCTGTGATTTCGTGCTGAGCGCCAATGCAGAGGGCACGGAGGTGGTCGGTGTCATGCAGGAGCGCGCCTGCACGCTGTACAGCGAGGGCCTCAAAACCATGCTGTACGCCCGCGATGCGGTGCTCATCCGGCCGGATGAATACCAGTTCTGGGGGCAGTTTGTCGACGACAGCGGTGCGGTGCGCTGGGGGACTGAAAGCAGCGAGTACTACCGCATGTTCCGCGTGGCGGGAGCGCCCTGAGCGCCCGGCTTTTACATAAGCACGCTGCTTGTCACCGGCAATCTGTCTAACGTGAGCGAGGTCGCAGGATTCCTGCGGCCAAATCGTCACCATGCGCCGACGACAAAGGCAAACCCGCTGAAAGGCGGGGACGCAAAGCCACCGGTCTAACGGTGCCTCGCCCGCCGCGAGTCGCACCCAGGACAGCGGGGCTGCCGGATTTCGACGCGGCTGC
>JAUPLK010000162.1 GCA_030836925.1 Pseudomonadota bacterium | reverse complement strand
GCATGTCTATCCCCGTCACCAGCCTTTCCTGGCTGCGGAAGGGCGTGGACGACGGGCAGGCGCCGGCGCAAATGCCGCAGCTGGCGCAAAAATCGGGATCGACCACAGCAATCCGGTGCCCCGGTTTGCTCGGGTGATGCGTCATCGTGACGGCTTCGTAGGGGCAGTCAGCGTGGCAGCGGGCACAGCCGTTGCAGTTCGCCGCGTCGACCACCGCCACAGGCTGTGCCTTCGGGTGCGGCAGGAAGGGCAGGGCGAACAGCAGGGCCGTGCCGCCGAAGGCCAATGCCCATACCGCTGCCGGCGAGGTGAGGTCGGTCAGCGGATGGATGAACAGGATGAACCAGTCCAGTCTCAACTCGGCAGGAATCAGGGCGAGGTCGGCGGGAACGTCGCTGACTGCCGGCTTGATCAGGGCCAGCACCAGGAAACTGGCGAGAACGCCGAGCATCAGCCGCCGCGAAGGCAGGTAATCGACGTGGCTGATGCGATTGACGTGGGCCCACAGGCCGAGGATCATCATCAGCGGCACGCCGATGTGGATGAACACCAGCACCGTGAACAGGCGGTCATTGACCGATCCGGGGGCCAGGAAATTGCGGGCCGCGGGCTCGCTGAAAAGCGGCAGCCAGTCGAGCAGTTCCGTGGAGGCGGTGGCCGAGAACTGTGCCATCTGGTCCCAGACGATCCAGTAGCCGCCGATGCCCGAGACATAGGCAAACCAGATCAGCGGCACGCCGGTGACCCAGGAATAGAGGCGGAAGCCGTGGTAGCGGCCGTAGGCCCATTCGCGCAGCAGGTGCAGCATCATGACGAGGACGAAGGCGTCCGAGGCGTAGCGATGCAGGCTGCGCAGGATTCCGCCCAGATACCATTGCTCCTGCGACAGCCAGCCGATCGAGTTGTACACCCCTTCGATGCTGGTATCCAGCACCGTGTAGAGATAGAGTCCGGTGGCCACCAGTATCCAGAGGAAATACAGCCCCAGCGCGCCCAGATGACGCAGCGGGTTGTCGGCGCCGCCGAAAAACGCGTCAAGGCGATTCTCGACCTGCTCGAAAAGGGTTTGCGCGGCACCGCGCATGGCTGCGTGCAAGCTCACGATGGGGTTGGGCGAGTCAGTAGCGACTCCTGCTTATTAGCAGTTAATGATATGCGAGCCGGGATGATTCCGACTTGACTGCCATCAACCCGAGCGATTCTTGTCGCGGTGGGGCTTGAGCATGAAGCTCCACGCGATCCAGATCATGAAGAAAATGAAGCTGATGAAACCGGCGATCTCGAAATAGATCGCGTAGTTGGTGCGGTATTTCCCCGTGAGGGGGTCGTAGACCGAGCAGAGGATCCTGATGCGGTCGGCAATTTCGGCCAGGGTGGATGTCTGCGGCGGTATCGGCGCTCCGGTAACCATGGCCTTGAGCGGCTCGGCGAGGTCTTCGGCCGTGAAGGTTTCGCCGTAGATCTGCCGCACGATTTTTCCCTCGGCATCGACGAGAGTGACCTGGTTCATGTGGTCGAAGCCGGCGGTGGTGGCGACATAGCTGAAGCCGAAATCCTGCGTCAGCTGATTGACGATGGCCGCCGCCGGGCTGAGGAATTCCCAGTTGGGCAGGTGGATGCCATGCTGGCTGGCGAAGGCCTTCATCGCCTGGGGGGAATCGAACGGCTGGTTGAAGCCGATGCTGACGATGTTGAAGCGATCGGCACCCAGAACGCTGACTGTTCTTTCGACGGCCTTTTGCAGGTTCTTTGTGGTCGTCGGGCAGACGTTGAAACAGGCGGTGTAAATGAAATTCACCAGCAGGGGCTTGCCCCGGTATTTTGACAAGGGTGTGGGGCGCTCCTGGCGATCGAGCAGGACATGGTCGCCGACCGGCTTGCCGATCACGCTCTGCGACAACTGCAGCGCGGCCTTTTCGTCGAGCGTGGTTAGTACCAAGCCGGTCCGGTCACCCTGGGGGCGTTCGACGAGCTTGGGTTCGGGGGGCTTGTCCGCGGATTGGGCGCAACTGGCGCCAACGACCAGAACTGCTGCGAGCGCAGCATGGAGAAAACGGATCACGGGGGAAACCTGCCGGCTAGAAGCGGGCGTCGATGATCGCCGCCGTGAGTACCAGAGTCAACTGGATCAGCGAGGCGTGGAAGCAGGTCATGGCCGTGCGGCGGTTGGGGTCACGGGCCAGCCGCCAGGCCTTCTGGATGAAGAGGAAGCCGCCGATGGCGGCGCCGGCGAAATAGATCGCGCCGAGGCCGAAGGCCAGCGGCAGGAACGATGCCGCCACCAGCGCCAGGGTGCTGGCGAAAATGGTCTTGGCTGCGCGCTTGTCACCGACGACGACGGGCAGCATGGGCACGCCCGCCGCGGCGTAGTCTTCGCGGAAAGCGATAGCCAGGCTCCAGAAGTGTGGCGGCGTCCACAGGAAGAGGACGAAAGCCAGGGCCAGCGGCACGGCGCCGATGTGGGGATCGGCGGCCGTCGCTCCGGCCAGCACGGCCCAGCTGCCGGCGAGACCGCCGAAAACGATGTTCAGCCACGTGCGGCGCTTGAGCCAGACCGTATAGACGATGGCGTAGAAGAAGGCGCCGAGGAAGGTGAACAGCGCTGCCCAGGCATTGAGCGCGATCCAGGCGGCGCCGACGGAAAGCGCCACCAGTGCACCGATGACCAGCAGCCAGATCGGCCCGTGCTTGATTTCCCCGGTGACGAACGGCCGGTTGCGGGTCCGCGACATCAGCGGGTCGGTATCGTGCTCGTAATACTGGTTGAAGGCGCCGGCGCTGGCGGAGGAAACCAGTACGGCGAGCGTCAGCGTGATCAACTGCACCAGGCTGAGGCTCGGGCCGGAACTTACCGCGAGCCCCGCCAGCGCCGTGAAGGTGATGACAACGCCGATGCGCAGCTTGAACACGCCCATGATGGCGCGGAAGGGAATGCCGGAGGATCGGGTGGGAGGCAGCGTCGATTCCATTGGTGTCCGTGCGGTGGTGACGTTGTGGATTATTTTCGGTCGAAACCTGCTTGGATCGGGCCTGTTTGCCAAGCCCGATCCAGGCAGATTCCCCGCACCGGAGTGCGGGGAACGACTGCGACTGAATCAGCCAGCGATCAGCTGAGGCCCCAGACTTCGGACAGGTATTTCCAGTTCACGAAGTAGTAGAGGACGAAGCAGACCAGCAGCGTCATGGCCAGGACCACGGTGCCCGGCACGGAAACATGCTCTTCGCTGCCGGTGCCGGAGGCGTTGGCGGCGACGGTCTGATCCGGGATCGGCGTCGGCTTGTCGGAGGTCGGGCCGCCGTCAAGCTTCTTGCCGAACAGCAGGGACAGAACCACCAGGCCGATCCACAGACCACCGCCGAGGACGGCGAGCACACCGAAGATGCCGGTGAGACCCATCATCAGGTAGGCGGCACCCGGCCACTCGTACTGGAACGGCGCGCCCGAGAAGGCCATGTCCCAGTGACGGCGGGAAACGCCCAGCGTGCCGGCGCCCATCATCACCAAGCCGAGGACCGACATGCTCAGACCGAACAGGTAGGGCTGGATCTGGCAGAGTTTCGGGAAGAGCATTTCGCGCTTGAACAGCGTCGGCACCAGCAGGTAGGTGATCGCCATGAACGCCAGTGTCGTGCCGGTCACCACCGTGGTGTGGAAGTGACCCGGAACGTAGAAGGTGTTGTGCATCAGCATGTTGATCTGCTCGGTACCCAGCACGACACCGGAGATGCCGCCGAGGAAGCCGAAGCTGACCAGCGAGATGAACATGCCCGAGAACACCGGGTTACCCCACGGCGCCTTGCGCAGCCACTCGAACAGGCCGTTGGTGAAACCCTTCTTGCGCTGGGCCGCTTCGACCGCACCCGGCACGGTGAAGCCGTGGATCATCGAGGCCAGCACCGCGAAGTACATGAAGTACGAGGTGTTCAGCACCTTCCACTCCGCGCTCATGCCCGGGTCGGACAGCAGGTGGTGCGCGCTGGCCAGTTGCAGGAAGAGGATGTAGAGCAGGAAGGCGAAGCGCGACACTTTCTCCGACAGCGGCTTGGCACCGAAGACCACGGCGGCGATCAGGTACCAGATCGAGACGTGGGCAGCGACGTTGATCTGCTGCGAGGAGTGACCCAGCGCCCACCAGACCATGCGGTAGAGCTGCGCATCGACGTTCTGGATCAGGCCGATCGACCAGAGGAAGGTCGGGATCAGGATCGCGGCGCCCGAGGCGATGGTGAACACGGCGATGATGGCCGCGGTCATGGCGCCGAAGGTCACCAGCGGAATCGAGCCCGTGTAGGTCTTTTCGCGCTTGGCCACCACCAGCGTGCCGAAGAACACGCCGCAACCGATCAGCGCGCCCACGGCGAACAGGATGATGCCGAGGTAGAAGTGCGGCGCGGCCTGCATCGGCACGTAGGAGGTGAACATCACGCTCGACTCGCCCTGGAAGATGGCGACGTTGGTCATGATGCCGCCGACGACCATCAGCCAGAACTGCACCCAGGCCAGCCACGGCGTGGCGAGCCGGCATCGCAGCAGGGTCGATGAGGCGAAGTAGAGCACCGCCATTTCAAAGAAGATGATCCACAGGATCACCATGTCGATGCCGTGGGCCGTCAGGATCATGTAGAACTGGTCGGCCGGCAGCAGCTTGATGGCCGGCCAGCGGGTCAGGATCACCAGCAGGGCGGTGATGCCGCCCACC
>JAUPLK010000161.1 GCA_030836925.1 Pseudomonadota bacterium | reverse complement strand
CTTGTAGAAGGCGCGGAAAGCTTCTCCGTCAGCATCGGCTCGGCCTCCGGCGGCAATTTCGAGAACCTCATCGTCAGCGGATCGAATGGCAGCTTGACGACGACCATCGGCGACAACGACACGACAACACTCATCGTGTCCAGCCCGTCTGTTTCGGAAGACGCCGGCTACGCTCAATTTACAGTGAGCCTGTCCAATGCCAGCAGCCAGACCACCACAGTGAGCCTGACGCTGACTGACGGCAGCGCCACCGGCGCCGATTTCGGCCCCGGCCTAGAAGTCTCGACCGACGGCGGCACGACCTGGGTGGCCGCCGCGGTCGCCACTATCCCGGCATACCAGACCAGCGTCCTGGTGCGTACGCCCATCACCAACGACACCCTGGATGAACCCAGCGAAACCTTCAGCCTGACCGCCACGCAGATCGCCGGCACACCCGTCACCAATGCCGGTGGAGCCGCGACAGGCACGGCGACGATCACCGATGATGACCCGACACCCAGCCTGTCGATCGACAACGTCACGGTGAACGAAGCCGCCGGCACTGCCACCTTCACTGTCACCCTGAGCGCGGCCTCCGGCCAGACCGTCACGGTGAACTATGGCACCAGCAACGGCACCGCACTGAGCGGCGCGGGCAACGACTACACAGCTGCCAGTGGTACGCTCACCTTCAACCCGGGCACGACCAGCCAGACCATCACGGTTCCGATCCTGAACGACGGCGTATACGAAGGTGCGGAAGCCTTCAATGTCACCCTGAGCGGCGCAACCAACGCCACCCTCGCCACGGCAACCGGCACCGGCACCATTCTCGACGACGGTACGGGTGCTGGCGGCACCGACAACGACATCCCAACGATCACTGTCTCCAGCGCGAGCGTGGCGGAAAGCGGCGGTTACGTTCAGTTCACTGTCAGCCTCAGCAACCCGAGCGCCAGCCCGGTGGTCTTCACCTCCAGCCTTGACAATGGCACGGCTACGCTTGGCACTGACACTACGGCGGCCGGCACGCTCGAAGTGTCGACCGACAACGGGATGACCTGGAGCACGGTCTCCGGAAACGTCAGTATTGCCGCGGGCAGCACCCGTGTGCTGCTGCGCCTGGCAGTCACCGACGACGCGATCGTGGAAGGTGCGGAAAACTTTACCCTGACCGCGACCGTGGTCAGCGGCGGCACGGCCAACGCCTCGGCCTCCGGTTCGGCGACGATCACCGACAACGATTCCATCATGGTAACGGGCATCAGTAGCGACGATGACGACGTCAACGAGAATCGTGACGCCATTGCCGGCAACGACGTCGTCCACACAGGTGTCATCAGCAACGTCGCACCGACCGTCAGCCTGGCGATCGACGATTCGGTTGCCTCGGGCCTGACGTCCAATGGCGAAGCAATTGCCTATTCCTGGAACAGCGCGACCCGGACGCTGACAGCGAGCAGCGCCAGCGGCACGGTGTTTACCGTGACCCTCAATGCTGCGAACGACGGCTATGCCTTCACCCAGTTGCGCGGCATCGACCACGCCGGTCTGGCCGGGGAGAGCCACAGCCTCGATATTCCGTTGACACTGATGGCGCTGGACGCGAACGACGTCGCGTTCACCAGCTCGGTCTTCAACGTGACCGTCCATGACGATGCGCCGTCGGTAACGGGAAGCAGAGTGATCGCTACCGAGAATGACGGCAGCTACGCGGAATCCGGCTTCCTCAGCCAGGCAACGCTCTCCAACGACATCACGGGAGTTTCCTGGAACACGTCCGCATTACCCAATCTGGTGTTCGAAGGAAAGTCCGTTCTCTACGTCGATCACGGCGACGGCACGCTGACCGGTGAGCTGACAGACGGCACCCTGATTTTCCGCGCGACGATCAATCCCAATGTCGTCGATGCCAACAACCATCCGCAATACAGCTTCGAGCTGCTCAACACCCTGGGGCGTCTGGGTATCGAAGGCGCCGAGTCCAGCTACACGGTGATCAGCGGCGGCAACATCAGCAATCTCGACCTCAGCTTCGGCGGCTATCTGGTCGACAGCATGACTGCGGTAGACAGCTCCGGCGACGCCACGACGGTCAACACGAACAACAACTGGATCGGCCTCGGCGGCAACTGGTTCAATCCGGGTGAAGCACTGCTCATGTCCTTCACCGACGTGTCCGGAAACGCCGGCCAGGTGCGGGGCATGGACCTGCTCGTTGAAGGCCAGGGCAGCGCGCCGTATACGCTGAACTGGACCGTGACGGCCGCCATCGATTACTCGGGCAATACGATCACGTATTCCGGCAGCGTGTCAGGAGTGGGCAACGCAGACACCCCCTTCAGCATACCCCTGTCCGGTGGTGCCCTGTTTTACACCGATCTCCAGATCAGTGCCCCTGCTGGTTCCGGGGAGTTCCGCATTGCCCTGTCCGGCATTTCAGCCAACAACTATTTCTCGGACATTCCGCTTGCCCTGGACTACACACTCACCGACGCCGACGGCGATACGGCAAGCGGCTTGATCGACGTCACGCTGATGTCGGGCAACTCGGCGCCGTTCATTGGAACGCCGATAGCAACAGCCAGCGTATCCGAAGAGGGACTGGCCAGCGGCCTGACGGATACCATCGGCAGTCCGGCCGACACTACCAACGCAACCGTGATGACCGGAAGCATGGCGATTTCGGATCCGGACGGCACAACGCCAACCGTGACGCTCGACTGGCCGGGAACGCCACCTACGCTGACCTCGGGCGGGGTGGCCGTCACCTGGACCGGCGCCGGCACCAACGCGCTGGTCGGTAGCGCCGGCGGAGCCGAGGTCGTTCGGGTGGCCATCACCGACAACGGCAGCTACACCGTCACCTTGTCCAAGGCAATCGACCACGCGACGGCCAGCGTGGAAGATGTGTTCACCTTCGATGTACAGGTCAGCGCCACCGATGGCGTGGCCACCACAACCGGCACGCTCACCGTCAACATCGAGGATGACAGCGCGACGGTTGGCAACCTGACGCAGGCGGTCACGGTGCCCCAGCAGGACACCAATCTCATGATCATCCTGGATGTGTCGGGCAGCATGGGCGATCCCTCCGGCATCGCCGGCCAGACCCGCTTGCAGGCTGCGAAAAACGCAATCAACCAGTTGATCGACAGCTACGACAGCCTGGGGGATGTAAAAGTGCGGGTGGTCTCTTTTTCCACCGGCGCGAGCTGGAGCGGTAGCGTGTGGGCCGATGCGGCCACGGGAAAGACACAGATCAACGCCTTGGTCACCGATGCATGGACGAACTACGATGCAGCGCTGGCCGATGCCATGACGGCATTTGCTCACAACGGAAAAATTGCGGGCGCACAAAACGTATCCTACTTCCTGTCCGATGGCGCACCCACCTACAGCAACGGCAATATCAACACCCTATCGGATACCAATCGTACGGGTAATAGCGATTCAGATGAAGGCATTCAGGCCAACGAGGAAGCGACGTGGACAACCTTCCTCAACAACAACGACGTCAAATCCTATGCGCTGGGAATCGGCACCGGCCTGCCTGCCAATGCCCAAACCCTGCTGAACCCCATTGCCTATGATGGGACCGGGGCGGGCACCAACACCAATGCCTCGGTCGTGACCGACATGGCGCAGCTGTCGGCCGTACTGCAGGGAACGGTGCCGCCTGCCACCGCAGGCAATCTGCTGACGGGCAATGTGGCGTTTGGCAGCGGCTCGGGGGCGGACGGCGGCTACATGCCCGCCCTGACGCTCGACGGCACCACCTATACCTACGATTCAGGCACGGGCGCGATCACGGTCAGCGGATCGGGCGGCAGTGGATATTCGTACGATGGAACGACCCACGAACTATCCCTCTCGACCACCAAGGGCGGCATACTCAAGGTAGATATGGATGACGGTCATTACACCTACACGCCATCTGGCACCATGTCCGGAACAGTCACCGAGACCATCGGCTTTTCCCTGACCGATGCCGACGGCGACACCTCCAGCGGCATCCTGACATTGAACGTCTCGCGCGAAGGCTCGACGGTTACGGGAACCAGCGGGGCGGATATCCTCAACGGCACATCCGGCGCCGACATCCTCATCGGCGGCGCCGGCAACGACACGCTCTCCGGCCTGTTGGGCGGCGACACGTTCAAGTGGAATCTGGCCGACCGTGGCACGACGGCCACCCCGGCACGCGATACCATCACCGACTTCGACGCGGCGCTCAACAGCGACAAGCTCGACCTGCGCGATCTGCTGCAAGGTGAATTGCATGCCGGAACGGATGCCGGCAACCTGGCAAATTACCTGCACTTCAGCTACGACTCCGCCACCAGCACGACGGTGCTTGAAGTGAAGTCGCAGGGCGCATCGATGACGGGCCCCGACCAGGTAATCAACCTGTCAGGTGTTGATCTGGTCGCAGGCTACACGTCCGACCAGCAAATCATTCAGGATCTTCTCAGCAAGGGAAAACTGATCACCGACTAAGGACAAGCAGCCTGTTCCCGAAAAATGGGCAGGCTCACCCGAGGAAATAGCGAATGCCCTATGTAAAACGTGACGATCAAGGCCGTATCACCACGGTCAATCTTGACTCAGCCGAAGGCCTGGAAAACGTGCCGCCTAACGCGCCCGATCTACTCGATTTCATGAAAAGGATGGGCCTGGAGCACAGCACGCTGCAGCAATCCGACATGCGACTGGTGCGGG
>JAUPLK010000018.1 GCA_030836925.1 Pseudomonadota bacterium | reverse complement strand
CCTGTTCTGTCTGACAGGCATGGCCATTCTGCAGGGCCTGGCACATTTGCCCTGGCGCCCACTCGGAATTACCGGCGCGCAAGCCGAGAACCAGCCGGCAAGCAGTGCAGGACCAGGCGAAGAACTCGATCTGGCATTTTCAGTGCTGCGTCAGCAACCAACCACCGACCGTACCAAGGAGAAGCTGTACGATCTGGCCATGGAGCACGGCCGAAAGCGCGACTATGCACGAGCCGAACGCGTCTTTCGTCACCTGGCCGCCCGCGATCCAGGCTACCGTGATGTGGCTGGAAAGCTGGAAAAACTCTCCGGTGCCCGCGGAGTCCCCGTCGCGAAGCAAAAACCGCTCCAGGAGGCGGCAGCCGGCACTCCTGGCCCGGCCGCACCGGAACCGATACAGACAACGGCCTCATCGGGGATCCGGACGCTGGGGCGCTACGAACTTGAGCGGGTAATCGGCCGTGGCGCGATGGCTACCGTTTACCTGGGACGAGATCCGACCATCAACCGGCGGGTCGCCATCAAGACCCTGCCGCTCGCCGAGGAGTTCGAGGAAAGTGACCTCGCCGCAGCACGGGCAAATTTCAAACGGGAAGCCGAATCAGCCGGGCGGCTCAGCCACCCGCACATCATATCGATCTATGATGCCGGCGAAGACAACCAGGTCGCTTATCTGGCCATGGAGTACATCGAAGGGCGCTCGCTGAGTCACTACGCGCAGGTGGGCCGCCTGCTCGCCCCCCGCGTGGTATTCGAACTGATGGCACGGGCAGCGGAGGCACTGCACTATGCCCATACCCAGAACGTCGTGCACCGTGACGTGAAGCCCGCGAATATTCTCTACAATCCGGCTTCCGACACCATGAAGATCACCGACTTCGGCATCGCCAGGCTGACGGATTCGAGCCGGACGCGGACGGGTATCATTCTCGGTACGCCGTCCTACATGTCTCCGGAACAACTGTCAGCCAGCCAGGTCACCGGCCAGTCAGACCTTTATTCACTCGGGGTAACGATGTACCACCTGCTTACCGGCGCCCCGCCCTTCCAGGCAGATTCTATTCCGCGCCTGATGGACAAGATCGTGAAACAGCGCCATCGCCCGGTGGCTGATATCCGTGATGACATTCCATCCTGCACCGACAGCATTCTCGACCAGGTGCTGGCCAAGGATCCCGCTGACCGCTTCCCTAGCGGTCGTGCATTTGCCTACGCCCTGCGCGAGTGTGCCAGTCGCCTGGCCGCCGACCACATATGAGCCTGCGTCCAAAATTCAACATGCTGCAGCTCTCGGATACCGGCAAGGTACGCGAGCACAACGAAGATGCCATTGGCACGAACCGGGATATCGCCCTGCTGGTGCTGGCCGACGGAATGGGTGGCTACAACGCCGGCGAGGTTGCCAGTGGCATTGCGGTTCGCACGGTACTTGAACTGGTACCACCGGCCTGCGAGCGCGAAACGCGCAATGCCACCGACCCTGAAACCGGCCTGATGCGACAGACGGTCATCCTGCGCGATGCGATCGCGCGGGCCAACAAGGTCATACACCAGACCGCCAAGATGCAGCCACAGTGCGAGGGCATGGGCACCACCATCGTCGCCTGCCTTTTCTATGACAACCGGGTCTCGATTGCACACGTCGGCGATTCCAGGTTGTACCGGCTGCGGAAAAACCGCTTCGAGCAACTGACCATGGACCACTCCCTCCTGCAGGAACTGGTAGACCGCGGCTTTTATTCCCAGGAGGAAGCGGCCAGGTCCACCAACCGCAACTATGTGACCCGGGCGCTGGGTGTGGAGCCCACTGTACAGGTTGAACTCCAGGAGGCCGAGGTCCAGCCGGAAGACATCTACCTGCTCTGCTCGGACGGTCTCCCCGACATGGTTGAGGACGAGGATATTCACTTAACGATCAGCACTTTTAATGCTAATCTTGAAATGGCAGGTCAACAGCTGATCAGGCTCAGCAATGACCACGGGGGAAAGGACAATGTCTCGGTCATACTCGCGCAGGTGGTCGAACCATTCCCCGCACGAACCAGCATGCTGCAGCAGATTCGCAGCATCTTCAGTTAGGCTGACAGGAACGACACTGACATGGCACGACTGATTCTGAGCCTCGATTCGCAGGTCCTTGCCGAGTACAACATGAGCAAGGAGCGTTATACCGTTGGCCGTTTGCAGGACAACGATATCCGCATCGACAACCCGACCGTCAGCGGCCACCATTCGCTGATCATCAACATCCTCAATGATTCCTTTCTTGAAGACCTGAACAGCACAAACGGCACTTACGTCAACGGCCGGTTGATCAAGAAGCATGCCTTGCAGAATGGTGATGTCATCACCGTTGGCCGTCACCAGCTGAGGTTCGTCGATGGCGTCAGCGATGATGATGCCGACGAGTTCTCGCGCACGATGGTCATTGAGCGGCAGATCGGCGGTGCTGAATCACTGGCGAAGGCCGCCGCCGTGTCGGCCCGCGCAAACGCGACACCGTCCGCCTCAAACGGCGCAGCGGCCCGGCCAGCCGGCGCAGAGCCGGCTTCCAAACCCGTGTCGATCGGCAAGGTCCAGGTGCTGAACGGCTCCTTTGCCGGGCGGGAAATTCCGCTCAACAAGGCCTTGACCACCCTCGGGCGTGCCGGCGTGCAGGTTGTGGCGATTACCCGGCGGGCTGATGGCTATCACATCGTCCAGGTGGAAAATACGGCGGACCGTGAACCACCCAAGCTGAATGGTCAGCCACTCGGCGCGCAGGCCTGCAAACTTGCAGACAACGACGTCGTGGAAATCATCGGCATCAAGATGGGCTTCTTCCTCGGCTGAGGATTTTCGCTGGTCTAGCCGGCGTCGATGCGCACGGCGACTCGCCGGTTGATACCCGTCATCAGGGTCCAGGGGATCGTGTTGGCGGCAGTCGCCACCTCTTCCACGCCAGGGCCGTCACCCCACAACACGACACGGTCACCGATGACCGCCCCCGGTGCATCGCTGAGATCGATGCTGATCATGTCCATAGAAACCCGGCCGACCAGTGTGCCGAATGCGCTTCCAACGCCGACCCGGGTGCCGCTGCGCGCATGCCAGGGGTAGCCGTCCGCATAACCGGCGGCGGCAATCCCCAGCACGCTGTTTCGTGGTGCCACCCAATGGCCGCCATAACCGACCCGCTGACCCATGGCCACCGCCTTCACGGAGATCAGCCGGGTTTCGAACGACATCGCCGGCTGCAACCCGAGCTCCGCTGCCGTACGCGACCGGAGGGGCGAGGCACCGAAGAGCATGAGGCCCGGTCTTACCCAGTTGCGCCCCCCATAGCGGAGTATTCCGGTGTTATGCAGGGTGTCGGGCCACTGCAGGATCGCAGCCGAATTGGCCACGCTCACATCGCCCTGCCAGTCCTTCAGCAGCGCGGCGAAAGTCGCCATCTGCGCAGGCGTTGCCGGATCATCCCGGTCATCGGCACTGGCGAGATGGGTCATCAGCGTGACACCGCTGACCGAGCGGCACTGGCGCAGGCGGATGATCGCCGTCGCCGCTGCAGAAACCGGCAGCCCCAGACGAGCCATGCCGGTGTCCAGCTTGAGCCAGCACCAGACCGGTGTGGCCACGCCTGTGTTCTCCAGCAGTGCCAGCTGCTCCGGCGCGTGAACCACGACATCGATGGCGAGCTCGGCCGCCGTACGCAATTCCTCGGCAGTGGTACAACCACCGAGAATCACCAGCCGCTTGCGGATACCGGCCTCCCGTAGTTGCACCGCCTCTTCGAGCCTGGCAACGGCGAACGCATCGGCAGAATCAAGAATGCGTGCAACCTGGATCAGGCCATGCCCGTAGGCATTGGCCTTGATGACGGCAAGCACAGGGCAGCCCGGAGCAGCGAGACGGACTTTCTGCAGGTTGTTGCGCAGTGCGGCCGGACGAATCACTGCAACCGCTGCCGGCGTCACCGAAACCCCTCGACTTCAGGCGCGTAGTTTTCGAACTTGGTGAAGCGACCGAGGAAGGTCAGCGGGAACTCGCCGATGGGGCCGTTTCTCTGCTTGGCAATATGGATATCGGCAATCCCCTTGCGGGGGCTGTCGGTGTTGTATACCTCATCCCGGTAGATAAACAGGATGAGGTCAGCATCCTGTTCGATGGCACCGGACTCGCGCAAGTCGGACATGACCGGCTTCTTGTCGGTACGGGTCTCAACGCTGCGGTTGAGCTGGGACAGCGCGATGATGGGGACATTCAGTTCGCGGGCGAGCGCTTTCAGGCCGCGCGAGATTTCCGAGATCTCCGTGGCACGGTTCTCGGCAGCACCGGCCACGCGCATCAGCTGCAGATAATCCACAACGATCAGATCAAGCCCGCGTTCACGCTGCAGGCGTCGCGCCCGCGCCCTGACCTCGGTCGGCGTCATGGCGGGGGTGTCATCAATATAGATCGACGCCTCCTGCATCTGCTGGATTGCGCCGTTGATGCGGGGCCAGTCGTCATCGCTGAAGCGTCCATTGCGCAGGTGCGACTGATCCACTCGACCGAGCGATGAAACCATGCGGAAGGCCAGCTGCTCGACCGACATTTCCATGCTGAATACGGCAGCTGACTTCCGGGCACCCAGGGCGGCATTCTCGGCGATGTTGAGCGCAAAGGAGGTCTTGCCCATCGACGGACGGCCGGCAATGATGATCAGATCCCCGCCCTGCAATCCGGCGGTAAATTCATCCAGCCTGGTGAATCCGGTCGGCAGCCCGGTGACTGCACCAGGTGATTGATGCAGCAGGTCCAGACGCTCAACGGTGCCGGTCAGCACCTCGCTGAGGCGCACGAAGCCGGAGCCCCGCCGCTTCCCCCGCTCGGCAATCTCGAATACGCGCCGCTCGGCCTCGTCCACGAGTTCGCTGATCGGACGGCCTTCGGGACGGTACGCCAGCCCGGCAATATCGTTGCCGACCTCGATCAGACGTCTGAGCAGGGCGCGCTCATGAATGATTCGCGCGTAATTGGCGACATTGGCGGCACTGGGCGTGTCGTTGACGAGTTCACTGAGGTATGCAGTGCTGCCGGCATCGGTCAGTTCGCCACGCGAGGCCAGATGGGCAGACAAGGTGACCGGGTCAGCCGGCTGGCCGCGTTCGGACAACTCCTGGACCGCGGCGAAGATCAGGCGATGATCGGGACGAAAAAAATCTGCGGAGCCGACCAGATCGGCGATGCGGTCCCAGCTGCTGTTGTCCAGCATCAGCCCGCCGAGCAGCGCCTGCTCGGCCTGAATCGAGCTTGGAGGAACCGGCAGTTCTGCCAATGCCCCCGATTCGCGCCGGGGACCTGAAGTCGCCACGTCAGCCCCCTTGGATCGTTATCGATGGGTCCTTACGGACTCAGCCTGACTGTGCTGCCGCTTCCTCGGCCACGACGCTGACGCGGATCATGGCATTTACATCAGAGTGGAAGTGCAACTCGATCGAATGTTCACCGAGTGTGCGGATCGGACCATCGGGAAGCCGGACCTCGCTGCGTCGCACGGCCACGCCGGCAGCAGTACAGGCCTCGGCAATATCAGCCGTGCCCAGCGAACCGTAGAGCTTGCCCTCGGTACCCGCCTTCGCTGCCAGCCTGATTGCAAGAGTCGATACACTTGCCGCGCGAAGCTGTGCCGCAGAAAGTTCATTGGCCTGCTTTGCTTCCAGTTCGGCGCGACGCGTTTCAAACACGGCGATATTGACTGGCGTTGCCAGCGTCGCCTTGCCGCGCGGGATCAGAAAATTCCGTCCATAGCCCGACCGGACCTTGACGCGATCGCCGATCACACCGAGGTTATCAACCTTCTCAAGCAGAATTACGTCCATTGCTTCGCTCTCTATCCGTTACGCATGTCGCGCCAGGGGGCGCGTATTAAACCACATTAGTCCTGCTTCGGCGCAGGCTGATGAGGTTATCCAGTATACCGGCCGTCATCAGTCCGACCAGCAGCAGGCCCGCCAGCGACGCACTTAACATCAGCGGTCCGTAAAGAACCACTGACCAGAAACGGGGCCAGGCCCAATGGTCAGCGGTCCAGTGGACGACCGCGAGCCCCTGCGCCACGAAGCCGGTTGCCAGCACCAGCAAGACCCCGGCCCCTGCATCTTTCAAACCCACGCCGATCGCACCCAGCCCCAGCAGCGCCAACCCGGTCAGCACCTGGCCCAGCCGGAGTTGCAGTACCTGCCTGCGCCAGCCCGCACGGTCTCCGCTGACTGCCAGCGACCCGCCGAGCAACAGGGCGATCAGGACACTCATCAGCACGCTGGCGCCGATTACGCCATACATCAGGGCCGCCACCCGTCCCAGCCAGTCCTCCGGCAAGCCCTCACTCTGGGGCAGCCCGGCTGAACGGATCAACTGCTCGAGTATCGGCAGCCAGTAGCTGCGCGCATCCGGCAGCACCAGGCTGATCACGAATACGGCGATAACGGCCACCGCGACCAGCACCTGCACCGCCAGATCAAACGAACCAGTCCGGCCCAGCAGGTGTCCGCCCAGCAGTGCCCCGGCCCACATCGTCAGTGCACCGAGCACGGCAGAGTCCCAGGGACCACCGCTAAGCGCCAGCAGCAGCACAAGGATGCCGAGGCCAGCCAGGCAGTCCGTGAAAGCAGTCCGCCAGCCCAGCGTCGCCGCAGTCATGGCCACCACCGCCCCGCTCAGCAGATTGACCAGCGGCAGCATCAAGGTGCCCGCGATCAGGAAAATACGCGACCGACGGTTGGCGCTTAACCAGCTGGCCAGACGAGTCATCACTGAATCCGCACTGGCACTGACTTGCAATACCAGTGACGCAGATCAGCCTCAGTGCTTGTCGGTGTACGGCAGCAATGCGAGAAAACGGGCGCGCTTGACGGCCACAGCCAGCTGACGCTGATACCGCGACTTGGTGCCGGTGATCCGGCTCGGGACAATTTTCCCGGTCTCAGTGACATAGGCCCGCAGCGTCTCGAGATCCTTGTAGTCGATCTCCTTGACGCCCTCGGCAGTGAACTTGCAGAACTTGCGACGCCGAAAATACTTGCTCATCCAACTTTCCTCAAATCAAACCAGGTACCCGGTGGTGCTCAGGCTGCATCCGCAGCTGAATCGCCATCCGCGTCGTCGCCTTCATCGGCGTTTCCGGCGCGTACAGGTGCATCGGCATCATCACCGCGATCGCCACCCGAGCGACCGGATTCTTCGGCAGCCTTGACCAGGGGTGATGCCTCGGTAACGGCCTCATCACGCTGCATGACCAGGTGTCGCAGCACGGCATCGCTGAAACGGAAAGCACCGACGAGTTCAGCCAGCGTCTCCTGGCCGCACTCGACGTTCATGAGCAGGTAGTGGGCTTTGTGGACCTTGTGTATCGAGTGTGCCAGCTGGCGCCGGCCCCAGTCTTCGACACGATGCACGTTGCCGCCACCGGCGGCAATCATGGTGCGATAGCGCTCGAGCATCGCAGCAACCTGCTCGCTCTGGTCAGGATGAACGAGCACGACTATTTCGTAGTGACGCATGTTGGCTCCTTGTGGATTACAGCCACCCATCCATGTGGTGTGGCAAGGACCGGTCAGCGCAGCCGACCGGGTGGCGCATCCTACCGGAGCGGATGGGTGCCCGGCAACCGCACTGAGCGCTGACGGACACACTCGTAGAGGAAAATGCCGGCTGCCACCGCCACATTGAGACTGCTCACGGCACCCCGCATCGGCAGGCTCACCAGGTGGTCGCAGGTCTCGCGCGTCAGACGGCGCATGCCTTCACCCTCGCCGCCCAGCACCAGCGCCGTACCGACGCTCAGGTCCAGCTCATAGAGCGAACTGGTGGCCTCGGCGTCGGCGCCCACGATCCACAGCCCCTGGCCCTTGATGCTGTCCAGAAAACGGACCAGATTGCCGACCTGCGCGATGCCCTGGCTTTCGGCCGCACCGGCCGCGACCTTGCTGACTACCGGGGTCAGATCGACGTTCCGGTTGCGTGCCACGACCACCAGGTCTGCCCCCGCCCCATCCGCTGCGCGCAGACAGGCGCCAAAATTGCGGGGATCCTGCACCCCGTCAAGCACCAGCACCAGCGGTCGCTCGATCGCGGCCAGCAGCTCGCGGGCAGCCGCCTCCGACAAAGGGCCGGAGACGGTGGCAGTCGCGGCAACGCCCTGGTGCTTGCTGGTACCGGTCAGGCGCTCCAGCTCGTCGGCCGGAACGCGCCGCACACGCACCGCCCGGGACAACACCTCGGCCAGCCTGGCCTCACGCTCTGCCCCCAGATCCGTCTGCAGATAAACACATTCAACGCTGTCCGCACGGCTCAGCAACAACTGCCGGACGGCATGAATGCCATAAAGAACCCGTTGCGTCATGGCTGGCAATCGATCCCGAACTGGCTGGCGTGCATCTCAGCGCCGCGCCGCGCCGCGCCGCGTCCGTCCACCTGCGGCTGCCGGCCTGACCGACGGCAGCTGTGATTCCAGCGCCAGGTCGATTTTGGCTTCCTCGGGATCGACACGCACCACGCGCACGCGCAGATCCTCGCCGAGCAGAAAAATGCGCCCGGTCCGCTCGCCCTTGAGTCCCAGCCCGCCGGGTTCCAGGTGGTAGTAATCGTTTGGCAGGTTGGAGACATGGATCAATCCGTCGACGAAGAGTTCGCGCAGCATCACAAACAGGCCAAAGTGGGTCACGCCGGTCACCACACCGTCAAGCACCTCGCCGACACGATGCTGCATGAACAGGCACTTGCAGCGCGCATCGACATAACGTGTGGCCTCATCGGCACGACGCTCCAGCATGGAGGTGCTCTTGCCGAGCTGCTCCATCGCCGTGGCGTCATAACTGAATGCACCCGGCTTGCCCCCATCGATCAGATGACCGATCGCCCGATGCACGAGCAGATCGGGATAGCGGCGAATCGGCGAGGTGAAATGGGCATAGGCAGAAAGTGCCAGACCGAAGTGTCCGTTGTTTACCGGCTGATAGACCGCCTGCGTCATGCTGCGCAACACCGCCGTCGCCAGCATGGGAAAATCCGGACGGTCCCGGAGCAGCTGCAAGCCGCGATTGATTTCGCGCGGCCGGGTCCCGGCTGTATCCGGCATCGGTACGCCGAGACCCTGGAACAGCAACCGCAACTCCTCCAGCTTGTCGCCCTCCGGACCATTGTGGACGCGGTACAAGGTCGCGATCCGGTGGCGCCCGAGGTAGCGGGCGGACTCGACATTCGCCGCGATCATGCATTCTTCGATCAGGCGATGCGCATCATTGCGCAGTCGTGAACGCACGCCGACAATCGAACCGGACTCGTCCAGCTCGATCTTCACCTCGGGCAGATCCAGATCCAGCGCGCCACGCCGCGCCCGCGCAGCGACCAGCGACCTGTATACGCCGTAGAGATTTTCGATCACCGGCCCCAGGCGGCGGATATGGGCATACCCTTCCGGATCCGCACCACGATGCAGGGCATCGACCTGGTTATAGGTCAGCCGGGCGTGCGAGTGCATGATGCCCCGGTAGAACTTTGCACGGGTCACGGTGCCGCGAGCGTCGATCTGCATCTCGCAAACCATGCACAGCCGGTCGACCTGCGGCTTCAGCGAGCAGAGCTCGTTGGACAGTTCCTCCGGCAACATCGGCACGACACGGTCCGGGAAATACACCGATGTTCCACGCCGACGTGCCTCCACATCGATCGGATCAGCCTTGCGGATGTAATGCGATACGTCGGCAATCGCCACGATCAGCCGCCAGCCATCACCTGCCGGCTCGGCAAATACGGCGTCGTCGAAATCGCGGGCATCCTCACCGTCGATGGTCACCAGCGGAAGCTTGCGCAAATCAACGCGGCCGGCACTCTCGTTCTGGCCAACCTCCCGGTCAAAACGGCCGGCAGCGCTCGTGACAGCGGCTGGCCATGCCGAAGGCAGGTTGTACATTTCCATCGCCGCTTCGGTGAGCACGCGAGGTTCGCTTGGCTCACCCAGAACCCGGACGATCCTGCCCTGGGCTTCCCGTTTGGGCCCCGGGTATTCCATGATCTCGAGCTTGACGATCTGGCCTGGCTGCGCACCGGAACGATAACGGTCCGGCACGATGAAGTGATGGGCCGAACGTCCGGAACCGATCACCCAGCCGATGCCGTGTTCACGCTGATAGCGGCCAACCACACTGTCACGGGCGCGGGCAAGAATCTCCACCACCGTCCCGCTGCTGCGGCCGCCACGACCCTGCGAGGTGACCCGAACCACCACCCGGTCACCATCCAGCAGAGACCGCATCTCGGCCTCGGACAGGTAAACGTCAACGGAGCCTTCGTCGGGGATCAGAAAACCGAAGCCATCGCGATGCGCACTGACTGTTCCAGCCACCAGATCAAGCTTCTCGCTCAGGCAGTACTCACCGCCCCGGTTGACGAAAACCTGACCACTGGACTTGAGTTCATCGAGCCGCCGCCGGAGCGCCTGCAGATCACGCTTGCCGGGCTTGGCCGCGCTTGCAGCCAGGGTTTCGGCCAGTGCATCGAGCGTCATCGGCACGCCCCTCTGGCGCAGGAGCGCAAGCAGGTCATTCGGGCCGGGCACGGGATGCCGGTAACGGGCAGCGGCTGCAGCCGGCTTTGCCGCGGGGGAACCCCTGTTTTGCTTTTTTTTCCTCATGCGGACCGGCCCTGCAAAATCATCGAAGTTTGACAAGCATACAGGCTGCCTTTAAATTGCCGCACTCTTTCAGCCTGCCCACCGACGCCGAGGTGGCGGAATTGGTAGACGCGCTGGCTTCAGGTGCCAGTGAGGGAAACCTCGTGAAGGTTCAAGTCCTTTCCTCGGCACCACTGCAAGCTTTCCCCTGCCGGCATCAATGCAACATTGATGCTATCTGGCAGGGGCCATGGCAAGCTCGTCAAAATCCCTGGCCAGACCGGACAGGCGCTCATCCAGATGTTTTCGCTGTTTCGGGCTGAGTGACGACAGCACATCTGCAGACATCGCAAAGGCGATCTCCCGGTTCGCAGCGACAAGCCGACGATACTCGGCACTGTCGAACTGGTTGGGATCAAGCAGCAGCTCTGTCAGCTGTCTTTCAAACGCGGCATTGCCCGAACGGGCTTCCAGCAATTCGCGAAAGGCGGATTGCCATGCTTTCCGCCGCTGCAGCCACTGCTCGGTAAGATCGTGCATCCCTGCGGTATGCGCTTTCACCACGACCTCCTGAGCCGGGCTCAGCGGGCCGACAAACCAGCGGAAGGCGCGAATGATGCTGCGGTCCTGTTTCTTGCGCCGTATCTCAGGCGCTTGCCCGGAATACTCCTCGGCCAGCTCGGCATTTCGCTCTTCGATCTCGTCAAAGAATTCGCTGACCTGCTCGTCGTCCAGGGTCATCAGCAGCCGTGCGATGTCAGGTGCGATCTGCTGCAGCGTCCGGTCCCAGATCACCAGGGTCGTCGCATATTGCTGTGCGATGAACTCCGCGCTGACCGGAGCTGCCACCCCCGCGCGCAGCTCACGCAGGTACGCCGCATATTGCGGCAACTCGGTGGCACGGTGCCAGGCAAGATTGCGCCCGATGATCTCGCGGACCAGGTGCTCCTGGCTGTTGCTCAGATCGAGGTAACTCTCGACAGACCAGCGCGTGAGCCACTCGAGTTGACCGTAGGCGATTCGCACCACACAGCCGGTGAGCAGCAGACTGGCCAGCAACATCAGCACCAGCGTCTGGTTGCGGGAACCCCGACTTCCCGCAACCAGACGCGCGTCGGGCCGGATGCGGATACAGGGCATGGCTCAGACCTCGTCAGTCGAAAGGGTGACGCAGGATGATGTTGTGATCACGGTCGGCGCCGGTGGAAACCATATCGACGGGAATTCCCACGATAGACTCCAGGCGGCGGAGATAGTTCTGGGCGGTCGCCGGCAACTGGTTCAGCTGGCGTGCACCCAGCGTTGACTCGGACCAGCCCGGGAACTCCTCATAAA
>JAUPLK010000160.1 GCA_030836925.1 Pseudomonadota bacterium | reverse complement strand
CTGAAGCCGCTCCTGCGGGCCGCTCCTACGGCAATCGGTCGCGCAGGGCGTACCAGAGCATACCGAGCACCAGCCCCGGCCAGCGCAGGAGGGTGCCACCGGGGAAGGGCGGCGGAGCCAGCCGCGCAAACACATCGAAACGTTCAGTTGAGCCGGCCACTGCCTCTGCAAGCAGCTGGCCGGCGAGCGTGGCCATCGCCACGCCGTGGCCCGAGTAGCCCTGGGCAAAGTAGACATCCGGCCCCAGCCGGCCCAGATGCGGCATCCGGTTCGTGGTGACCGCCAGCCGTCCGCCCCAGGCGTAGTCGATCCTCACCTCAGCGAGCTGCGGGAAGACGCGCAGCATGTAGCGGCGCACGAAGCTGGCGATATCTGCGGGGAAGTCCCGCCGGTAGTTTTCGCCGCCGCCAAAGATCAGGCGTCCGTCTGCCGACAGGCGAAAATAGTTCAGCACGAACAGCGTGTCGTGCACCGCGACCGGATCGCGAATCAGCTCGCGGCACCGTTGCTCGCCAAGCGGCTCGGTGGCCACGATGAAATTGTTGATCGGCATGATCGTCGCTGCCAGCCGCGGCTGCAGAGCGTCGAGATACGCATTGCAGGCCAGCACCATGCAGCGCGCCCGGACCTCACCTCCGGTTGTTCGCACCGTCAGTGGTGCGGCACCGGCATGGCCGCTGACCGCAGACCGTTCGAAAATCCGCACACCGGCATCGGTGCAGGCACGCGCCAGCCCCAGCGCATAGTTCAGCGGGTGCAGGTACATCGCCTGTGCATCCAGGCTGGCGCCAACGTACAGTGAACTGCCCAGCATTCCGGACAACTCGGATCGGGCGACACAGCGCTGGTGGGGATAGTCGTAGTCGCGGGCGAGCTTGTCGGCACGGCGCTTCAGCGCATCCATGTGCGCCGGTTTGATCGCACAGAGCAGCTGGCCGGAGCCCGGATCACAGTCGATCGCATGCCGGCTGATGCGCGCCCGGACCAGCGCCTTTGATTCCTCGGCAAGCCGGAACAGCTGCCGGGCGGTATCAGGGCCAAAACGCGCCTCCAGCCAGGCTTCTTCGCGACGCTGGCCGGTACCGATCTGCCCGCCGTTGCGACCCGACGCCCCCCAACCGACGCGCTGCGCTTCCAGCACGACCACCGAATAGCCACGCTCGGCCAGATGCAGTGCGGTGGACAGGCCGGTATAGCCGGCGCCAACCACGCAGACATCGGCAGTCAGCGCACCACGCAGTACGGGATATTCGACGAGGCCGCGCGCAGTTGCGACATACCATGAAGAGGGATGCGCGCCTGCGATCACGCGCCTGCTGCCGCACCCAGCGCCTGCTGCGTCAGGTCGAGCGCCTTCCACGCCTTGTCCACGAGTTCGTCAAGCTGCGCCTCGCTCAGGATGAAAGGCGGCGCCACGATCATGGTATCGCCCACCGCACGCATCACCAGCCCCTGCTCGATGCAGAAATCCCGGCAACGCTCACCGGCCTTCAGTTCCTTGGGAAAGCGCTGCCGGCCGGTCTTGTTGCCGACCAGTTCCAGCGCACCGATCAGTCCGACCGAGCGGGCCTCGCCGACCAGCGGATGGCTGCCGAGCTTCTGCCAGCGGCTGCTGAAGGCCGGAATCAGGCTGGCCGCCAGATGCTCGATGATCCGCTCCTCGCGCAGCACCTGCAGGTTTGCCCGGGCGACCGCGCAGGCCACCGGATGACCCGAGTAGGTGAAGCCATGAAAAAACTCGCCGCCCTTTGCGACCAGGACTTCGGCGACACGATCACCGACCAGGACCCCGCCCAGCGGCTGATAACCGCAGGTCACGCCCTTGGCAAAGGACATCAGGTCGGGCCGGATGCCGAAGTGCTGGCTGCCGAACCACTGGCCGAGCCGTCCAAAGCCGGTGATCACTTCGTCGGCGACCAGCAATATCCCGTACGCATCGCAGATCCGCTGGATCTCCGGCCAGTAACTGGCTGGCGGAATGATCGCGCCACCCGCGCCCTGCACCGGCTCCGCAATGAAGGCGGCCACCTTGTCGACCCCGATCTTCTCGATGCTGGCGGCAAGCCGTCTCGCCACCTGCAGGCCGAACTCATCGGGATCTTCGATGTCGTGCTGGCCGAACCAGTAAGGCTCCTCGATATGCACGATGCCGGGGATCGGCAGACCGGCCTGGGCGTGCATCCACGGCATGCCGCACAGGCTGGCGGCACCGACCGTGCTGCCGTGATACGCGTTGCGCCGGGCGATGATCACCTGCCTGTCCGGCTTGCCGAGCAGCGACCAGTAGTAACGCACCAGCCGGATCACGGTGTCATTGGCTTCCGAACCGGAGTTGGTGAAGAACACGCGGTTGAAACCGGGTGGTGCGATCGCGCACAGCTCTGCCGCCAGTTCGATCGCCGGTGGATGCGTGCATTGAAAGAAACTGTTGTAGTACGGCAGGGTCTGCAACTGATGCGTTGCTGCAGCCACCAGCTCCTGCCGGCCATAGCCGAGATTCACGCACCAGAGACCGGACATTGCGTCGAGCAGACGCTGCCCGTTGGCGTCCAGCAGATAGGCCCCTTCGGCCCCGGTGATCACCCGCGTCCCGCGCAGCCCCAGCTCGCGGTGATCGGTAAATGGATGCAGGAAATGCTCGCGATCGAGCTGCTGCCAGCGCTGCAGATCCTTGCTGTTCATACGTTCAGCAACAGGTATTCGCGTTCCCATGGGCTGATCACCTCGAAGAAGGCCTGGTATTCCTGCCGTTTCATGGCGGTATAGATCTTGATGAAGCGGTCGCCGAGCAGTGGCCGCAGGCGCTCGCTCTGCTCGAAACGCTTCACCGCCTCTGACAGGCTGCCCGGCAGTGCAAATGGCCGCTGGTAAGCGCTGCCCGCCTCCGGCGCATCGGGCTGCAGGCGCTCTTCAAGGCCCAGCAATCCGCAGGCGAGCGACGCGGCGATGGCCAGGTACGGATTCACGTCGGCGCCGGCCAGCCGGTTTTCGATGCGCCGGTTGTCCGCATCCGAATGCGGCACGCGCAAACCGACCGTGCGGTTGTCGTAACCCCACTGCAGGTTGATCGGCGCCGACAGATGACGGGTGAAGCGCCGGTATGAATTGACGTATGGTGCGCTGAGCAGCGTGGCATCGGGCCCGTACTTCTGGATGCCGCCGATGAACTGCCTGAACAATTCACTCTCAGAACCGTCCGGATTGGAAAAAGCGTTGCCGCCGTCGCTGGCGCGCCGCAGGCTGATGTGCCAGTGCATCGAACTGCCCGGCTCATGCTCCATCGGTTTGGCCATGAAGGTGGCGTAGATCTCGTGGCGCATCGCCGTCTCGCGCACGGTGCGCTTGAACAGGAACATCTGGTCGGACAGCTCCACCGGGTCGCCATGCTGGAAGTTGATCTCCAGCTGCGCGGTGCCGGTCTCATGCGCCAGATTGTCCACATGCAGGCGCTGCACTTCGCAATAGTCGTAGATGTCCTGGATGAAGGGCTCGAACTCGTCCACCGCATCCATGCTGTAGGGCTGGCGCACGGTCTCCTTGCGTCCGGAGCGACCGACGGGCGGCTCGAGCGGATAGTCCGGGTCGGTGTTGCGCTTGACCAGGTAGAACTCGATCTCGGGCGCCACCACCGGCACCAGTCCCTGCGCATGGAACATCTCGACGATGCGCCGAAGCACCTGTCTGGGCGCGATATCAATCGGCTCCTTCTCCTGCGTGTAGCAGTCATGGATGACACAGCAGGTGGGCTCCTCGCCCCAGGGCACGAGGCGCAGGGTGGCGAGATCTGGCTTCGTTATCATGTCGCGATCGACCGGATCAACGACATTCTCCTCGAGATAATCGTCGATGTACTCGCCCGTCACCGACTGGATGAATACTGACTCGGGGAGGCGCATGCCGCCCTGCTCGGTGAACTTCCGGGCCGGCATGTATTTGCCGCGTGCAACCCCCGCCATATCGGGCACCACGGCCTCGACTTCATCGATCTTGTGGTCGATCAGCCACTGCCGCAGCTGCTCTTCATTCATGGATTGGCCGTTGTCTGTACTCATGACCGATAACTCCGGCAGGCGTCACCAAACGCCTGAAAAATTGCCATCGACACATCGCTCTCCTGTATACGCCACTCCGGGTGCCACTGGACGCCCAGCGCAAAACCCGGCGCATCGGCCACGACGACCGCCTCGATCAGTCCATCCGGTGCCAGCGCATCGACCACCAGCCCCGCTCCCAGCCGGTCGATGCCCTGGGTATGCAGTGAATTGACCTGTGCAGAATCGCAGCCGGTGATCCGGGCCAGCAGGCCACCGGTTGCAAAACGCACCGCATGCGCCGGCGCATACTGGACATCGACCGGCTGTCCCTTGTCCTCGCGGTGCCGGCCGTAGCCGGGCACTGCGTGCAACTCCTGATGCAGGCTGCCGCCAAAGGCGACGTTCAGCTCCTGAAAGCCGCGGCAAATGGCCAGCAGGGGCAGCCCGGCGCGGATGGCGGCGGGAATCAGCGCGAGGGCGAGAAGGTCGCGCTCTGCATCGTGCATCGTGCCTGTCGCACTCGCCGCACCGCGATAATGATGGGGTTCGACGTTGGATGGCGAACCGGTCAGCAGCAGTCCGTCGAATGCATCCAGAATGGCGGGCGAATCGAAACCCTGACCGAGACACGGTATGCCCAGCGGCAAGCCACCCGCACCCGTGACCACGGCGCGCAGATACTTCTCGCCCTGCACCTGGAAGGCATGGTGCCCGAGGGTCCGGCGATCCGAGATC
>JAUPLK010000159.1 GCA_030836925.1 Pseudomonadota bacterium | reverse complement strand
ATAGCTTGCTGAATAATCAAGGTAACGGTAAATGACCCAGATCAATCGATACTAGGTAATTACACCTATGATCGCCGCAGCAATCATGACTTCAAATGGAGAGGCCTGATCCCGGAGGACCCCCCCCCGAACCGTTCTCCGGCGCGCAGGATACATGAGCTGCGCTGACATTTCCTTGTCAATCGAATCCCGGCGCAGTAATTTGCCCGGCATCGATACCCGCTGGTGGTCCAGCCGGGTTTTTCTCGCACAGTCAGGATCAATCTGCAGCATGAAGACCAAGATACTTTCGTGGCTCAACTTGCCTGCCGGGGAGGAAGCGGCTGACAGCACCCGGAATCGGCCCGACACCGTCCCTGAAGCATCCCTGGATGGTCTCCAGGAGTGGCGGCACGCGAATGGCCAGCTGCGCGAGCGGCAAAGCTACATAAAGGGCGTCAAGGACGGGCCGTGGGAGATGTTTCACCAGAACGGCCAGCTGCGCTCCAGAGGCAACTACCAGAACGGGCTGCGCAACGGACCATTCGAGGTGTATTTCAGCAACGGGCAACTGCGATCCAGAGGGACACACAGTCAAGACAAACGCAACGGACCCTATGTTTCACACTACGAAAACGGGCAGATGGATTCACGGGGCAGCTTCGTGAACGGCAACAAGGAAGGCGTCTGGGAGTGGTTTTACGCCAACGGCCAGCTCAGACAGAAGAGCGTCCACAAGGACGACGTCCTCGATGGCACCCTAGAATCCTTCTTTGAAAGCGGCCAGCTCAAGGCCACCGAGCACTACTCGGCGGGGAAGCAGGATGGCCCCTATGTGACCTACCACGAGAATGGCCAGGTACACGGGCGTGGACAATTCTGGAACGGTCTGCCGGATGGCGACTACGCGCTGTATCAGAAAGACGGCAGTCTTCGCGAGTCTGGCACCTACAAGAGGGGCGTCCGCAAGTAAGGGCTGGAGACATGGCAAGGCTCGGCTTCTACATCAAGCGCTTTTTCGCCCGCCTCAAGCGGCCGGACGGCCTGACCGAGTGGTACTACCCGAACGGCCAGCTGGAACACAAGGGCAGCTACCGGGACGGCAAGGAAACCGGCTACTGGGAATACTTTCGCGAAGACGGCACGATGGAATTCTGCGGCACCTTCCGCAACGGCTTGCGGGACGGCAAGTGGGAACTCTTCCACGCCAACGGCCAGGTCATGGTGAGCGGCAATTCAAAGGCCGGGCGGCCGGAGGGCGTCTTCGAGAGATACTCCGAGACCGGACATCTCACCGAACGCTCAACCTACAAAAATGGCGAGATGGACGGACCTTGCGAGCGCTTTTACCCGAACGGCCAGGTCAGCGAAAAAGGCCGGTACGAGAACGGCAAACAGGATGGCTACTGGGAGTACTACTATCCGGGTGGCCAGCTGATGAAACGGGGCCGCTTCATCAACCGCGGCAGGTTTGGCCTGTGGGACTTCTTCGACGAGAACGGTCTGCTGCTCGAAAGCCGCAACTTCACCGAAAAAAAACGCTGACAGCCCGCACGCCAGGCTTGACGCGGGTGCTACTTCTCCAGCAGTTTGAGCTTCTCCATCACCCCGTCCCATTCCTCGGCATCCGGCGGTGGACTCTTGCTGACCTTGATCTTCGGCCAGACTTCCGCCAGCTTGGCGTTGAGCTGGATGAACGCCCGCTGTGCCCTGGGTACCGCCCGCTCCTCCATGATCGCGCCCACCGGACAGGCCGGCACGCAATAGATGCAGTCGATGCAGGCCTCCGGGTCGATCACCAGGAAGTTGGGACCTTCGTGAAAGCAATCCGCCGGACAGACCGCCGCACAGCTCGTGTGCTTGCAGTTGATGCAGTTTTCGGTAACAACAAAAGGCACGTTCACATCTCCCTGTGAGCGGCAGGCGGTGGAGCGGGATTTGCGGCATTTTATACGCATGAGGCGGTCGTCCGCATACCCGGCCGCCGGAACGTGCAACAATTCTCCGCCAGGCGTAGAGGAACCGGACACCCGATGATCACCACTGACGGCAATTCGGCCTGTGCGACGATTGCCCACAAGCTCAGCGAAGTGCTGGCCATCTATCCCATCACCCCGTCCTCACCGATGGGTGACCTCGTGGATACGTGGTCCGGGAAGTCCCGACCCAATCTCTGGGGGGCAGTCCCGCAGGTCATCGAGATGCAGAGCGAGGCCGGCGCCGCCGGCACGGTACACGGCGCCCTGCAGCGCGGAGCACTGGCAGCGACCTTCACCTCATCGCAGGGCCTGCTGCTGATGATCCCCAACATGTACAAGATCGCCGGCGAACTGCTGCCAACGGTTTTTCATGTTGCCGCCCGCACCGTCGCCACCCATGCCCTGTCGATCTTCGGCGACCACAGCGACGTGATGGCCTGTCGCAGCACCGGCTTCGCCATGCTGTGCGCCAACTCCGTGCAGGAGGTACATGACTTTGCGCTGCTCAGCCACGCCGTGGCGCTGCAGTCGCGGGTGCCGGTCCTGCACTTCTTCGACGGCTTTCGCACCTCGCACGAACTGGCAAAAATGCAGCCCCTGGATGACGAATGCATCAGGCAGCTGGTCAGGGATGAGTGGCTGCAGGCGCACCGCCATCGCCGTCTCTCGCCGGATCAGCCGGTGATGCGCGGTACGGCGCAGAATCCGGACGTCTATTTCCAGTCACGCGAAGCCGTAAGTCCCTACTACGCCCGCTTCCCCCAGCTCATGCTCGAGGCGATGGAGCGACTGGCGGCGGCTACCGGCCGGCATTACCAACTCTTCGATTACGTCGGCGCGCCCGAAGCCGACCGGGTCATCGTGATGATGGGTTCGGGTGCCGAAACCGCCCACGAAACGGTGGACGAACTGAACGCAGCCGGCGCAAAAGTCGGCCTGCTGAAGGTGCGGCTGTTCCGGCCATTCTCGGCCGCACATCTGGTTGCGGCGCTGCCGGCCACGGTCCGGCACATCGCCGTACTCGACCGGACCAAGGAACCTGGCGCCGCGGGCGAGCCGCTGTATCAGGACGTCATCACGGCCTTTGCCGAGCACGCCTCCGCCGGTGGTGAGCGCTTCGCCAGCATGCCACGCATCAGCGGCGGCCGTTACGGCCTGGCCTCCAAGGAATTCACGCCGGGCATGGTCAAGGCGGTGTTCGACAACCTGCAGGCCAAACCGCCCAAAAATCATTTCACCATCGGCATTCACGATGATGTGAGCCAGTCGAGTCTGGACTGGGATGCAAAGTTCGAGACCAGTGCCGACCGGAATCTGCATGCGGCGGTTTTCTTCGGCCTGGGCAGCGATGGCACGGTCAGCGCAAACCAGAACACGATCAGCATTCTCGGCGAGGAAACCGGTTATTACGCGCAGGGCCATTTCGTCTTTGATTCCAAGAAGTCCGGTGCGGTCACGGTCTCGCATCTGCGCTTCGGCGACAAGCCGATCCGCTCAACCTATGCCATCGGCGACAACCAGGCGGAATTCATCGCCTGTCACCAGAGCACCTTCCTGGAAAACTACGACCTGCTGGACAAGGCCCGGACCGGCGCGACCTTTCTGCTCAATGCGCCGTGGCCCCTCGACAAGGTCTGGGACCACCTGCCACGGCACATCCAGGCCTACATCATCAGCAAGCAGCTCAAGGTCTACGTCATAGATGCCTACCGGGTTGCCCGCGAGGCCGGCCTCGGTCCACGCATCAACACCATCATGCAGACCTGCTATTTCGCACTGTCCGGCCTGCTGCCCGAAGCCGACGCGGTCCGGCACATCAAGACCATGGTCCAGCGCAGCTATCAGTTCAAGGGTGGCACGATCCTGGAAGCCAACGAGAAAGCCATCGATCAGGCACTCTCGCATCTGCAGCAATTGCCGGTGCCGGATCAGGTCACGGCGACCCGCGAACGGCGCAAGCCGATTCCAGCCCGCGCATCCGCCTTCGTGCACGACGTGACCAGCAAGTTGATGGCTGGCCACGGCGACAGCGTGCCTGTCAGCCAGTTGCCGGTTGATGGCACCTGGCCGCTCGGTACCGCGGCCTACGAGAAGCGGCAACTGGCCACCACATTGCCGGTACTCGAACCGGATCTGTGCATCCAGTGCGGCAAGTGCGCCTTTGTCTGCCCGCACAGCGCGATCCGCAGCAAGGTCTTCGACCCCGCACTCCTGGATGGCGCACCGGAGGATTTCCGGCACGCCACCGTGGTGGGCACCGAGTTCAAAAAAGGCATGGCGATCACCTACCAGGTGGCGCCGGAAGACTGCACCAGTTGCACGCTCTGCGTGGAAGTCTGCCCGGCCTGGGACAAGACCAACCGCAGCCGCAAGGCACTCAACCTGCACCCCGTCGAACCGATCCGCGAGCGCGAGAAGGCCAAGTGGGACTTCTTCCTGACATTGCCCGAATACGACCGGCGCGATATTCCGTGGGACACCATCAAGGGTGCGGCAGTCGGCCAGCCCCTGTTCGAATTCTCCAGCGCCTGTGTCGGCTGCGGCGAAACGCCCTACATCCGCCTCGCCACCCAGCTGTTCGGTGACCGGATGATCATCGCCAACGCCACCGGCTGCTCGTCCATCTACGGCGGCAATCTGCCCACTGCGCCCTACACCACCAATCCGGAGGGGCGCGGCCCGGCCTGGTCCAACTCGCTGTTCGAGGACAATGCCGAATTCGGACTGGGCATCCGCATCGGTCTCGACGAGCAGATCGGCCATGCACGCCAGCTGCTTGCGGAACTGGCCGCACAGGTAGGCGAAGGGCTGGCGACCG
>JAUPLK010000158.1 GCA_030836925.1 Pseudomonadota bacterium | reverse complement strand
AGCAGGGCACGCAAGCTCAGGTCGATCAGTTCGCTGACACCGTTGCCGATGAACACATGCTCGGCAGTCACGCCGGTCACGCCGCGCGCCTGCTGCTGCATGACCACCGCTTCGCGGGCCGGAAAAATGCCCTTCTGGTGACAGTATCCTTCGGCGCTCTGCAGGTTCTCGATGATGGCCAGGCGCATGGTCTCGGGCGCGCGAAAGCCGAAACGCCCGGGGTTGCCGATATTGAGCGAAATGATCTCGTAGCCGCGCCGCTCCATCTCGTGCGCCTGGTTGGCAAGCCGCCCGCGGATTTCATAGCGCACGCCGGAGAGTGCCGCACTGGTCTTGAATGGTTGCTGCATTGGATGGGCCCTGTCAGGTCGTGGTCTTGATCGCGCTGCCGGCCTGCCGGTCGACATCGAACAGCGTGGCGAGCATGAAGGCGATTCCCACCAGCACGGTCACCAGCAGGAATGCCTGGTCGTAGGATCCGGTACCGTCGCGGATCGCGCCGATCAGCGGTGGGCCGAGGCCACCACCCAGCGTATCGAGCACGGTAATCGCACCGAGAATCTTGCCCAGGTGGCGCGGACCGAAGTAATCAGCCGCCAGCAGCTGCAGCAGCGTATACAGGCCACCCCAGCCCAGGCCGAACAGCGCCAGGCCAGCCCAGATGCCGGTCGCCTGCGGCAGACGCAGCACCAGGGCACCCACCACCATCACACCCAGAGTGGCGACAAACACGCGTTTTTTGCCAAGCCGGTCTGCGAGCAGGCCATTGAGTACCTTGCCGCACAATCCCAGGTAGAAGAGCACCGTATAGCTGAAGCCCGCATCCATCTGCGAGAAGCCCCGACCGAGCATGTAGAGATTCAGGTGCGCCTGGGTGCCGATGATCGAAAAAAAGCTGAACATCGCGATGAAGGCGAGCAACCAGAAATTGCGTGTGCGCAGGGCGGCCGGCAGCGTCATGCCGTCGCTTGCCGGTGAGGCTCCGGCAATCCGCTGTGCCGCCGGCTGCTGCGGACCCAGATCAGCCGGGCGCTCGCGGATCACGAACAAGATCACCGGCAACAGCAACAATGGCAGCAGGCTGCTCCAGGCAAAGCTGGCACGCCAGCCGAACTCGCCCATCAGGACCGCGTTGATCGGTGGCATCGTACCGTTGCCGAGACTGGTGCCTGCGAGGGCAATGCCCAGCGCCAGCCCGCGGTCCTTGATGAACCAGCGCGAGATCAGAATGACGTTGACCACCAGTCCGCAGGTCGCGAGCGTCGTGGCAAACAGCAGATGGATCCAGTAGATCTGGCTCAGGCTGTCTACCGTCGAATAGAGAAAATATCCGGCGGCCAGCATCAGGGCACCGAGCACCATCAGGGGCCGCACGCCAAACCGGTCGGCTGCGGCGCCGGCAATCGGCGCCATCAATCCACCCACCGCCAGGGTGATCGCATCGCGTGTCTTGAGACCTGCGATCGTCACACCACCACCCATGGACTCATTGAGCGAATCCAGCAAGGGCTTGTCGAAGACATTCAGTCCGCCCAGCGTCATGCCGTTGGTGATGAGCAGGACGAAACCGGAGGCAAAGGCGATCACCCAGCCGTAGTAAAAGGCCTTGCTGTCCTGTCTTGCCATCGCCGTGAATCCGTTTCGCGGCACCGGAGCGTGCGCGGCGGTCACGATACCGGATTCACCCCGGTTCCCCAAGTCGCTTGCCGGTGAGGCGCAAGCGGCTAGAATCGGGCCGCAATTTCCAGCGGAGCACAGACCCGGATGCTCAGACATATCGCCGTCGTCACCATCGTGGTCAATCAGCTGTCGGCCGTCGAGGAGCCTTATCGTCAGCAACTGGACTACGCGGCCGTTCAACGCGGCGTGGTGAGCGCCGAACAGGCAGCGCTGTGGTCCGCGCCGGCGATGAGCGGCAAGCCCTTCGTGATCCTGGGGCCGGCCAGCGGCAAGCCCGTCTACCTGCGCTTCATCGAAGACCAGGCTGCGGCGATCCCGCCGCCCGGCACCACCTTTGGCTGGAACGCAGCTGAGCTGCTGGTCACCGACCCCGATCGCCTGGCCAGCCAGTTGCAGGGCTCCGCCTTCCGGGTGATCGGACCACCCAGGGATCTGTGGCCCGCGCCGGATGCACCGCGTGCCATGCAGGCCTTTGGCCCGGCCGGCGAACTGCTGTACTTCACCCGGGTCATCCCCTCGGCATTCAAGATTCCCATGACACCGGCCCAAAGCCCGGTTGACCGGGTCTTCATCATGGTCGTGGGCGGGCCGTCGATGACGGCCATGCAGGACTGGTACCGGGAGGCGCTTGGATTGAAACCGGGACCGGCCAGTGCCTGGCAGATCAACACCCTGTCAGAAGCACTGGAGCTGCCGGCCGATACCCGGTACGGGCTGTCAATAGTGCCGATGCCGCGCGACTTCGAGATCGAGCTGGACGAATATCCGCCGGTATCGAAACCGCGTCCGGTGCGCGAGGGCGCGCTGCCGGCCGGCATCGCCATGGTCAGCATCGGCGTCGACCGACTGGACGACCTCCGCGTCCAGTGGCGCAGGCCACCGCAGCGGCTCGATGCCTTTCCCTACAACGGGCGCCGGGCTGCGGTGACGATCGGCCCGGCCGGCGAGTGGCTGGAGTTCATCGAAACCGGCACACCCGACCGGGGCAATATCGCATCAGACTGAGCGCTCGAAAGACACCAGTTCGTACTCGGTGAGCATGTAGCCACCGATGACGCCCCGCAGGAAGATGAAATCGCCATCTGCAGTACACCAGATGTCATACGGCGGGTGTGCTTCAGGCAAGCCGGGTGACGACACGAAGCGGTAATGCAGAGCATCGAAGCTGCCTGCCTTGACCGTGATCTTCTCCTCACCGACGTATTCGACGCCAAAGCCGATACGGAACAGCATGGGCCCGGTAGCGCCGCGGTGATCCGGCGAGGACAGCAGCATCTCGTCGATGCTCTGCACCCCCGGACCCTTGTTGCGGTCGAAGAGCTGCATGTGCCAGGCATCGCAGACGATCGCGTGGTTCTGGAAAGCCTGCAGCCGGCCGGTGGTCTCCATGCGCTGCGTGACGCGGCCATCGAGGGCGGTGTAAGTCTCGCACTCGGCGAAGTCCTTGCCGAAACGGAACCAGCCGGTGCCGGTGAAGCGGTCGTTGACGCTCAGCCGCACGAAGCAGTCGGTCGGCATCCATTGTGCGTCGAGACTGTAGACGATGTCGCGCATCACGCTGGGCCGGTCATCGATCTCCGAATGGGCCATGCAGGTGCGCCGGCCATCGCTGTGGACGGTGATGTGGAAATACTCGCGTCCGCGCTCCTGGCCTTCGCGGCCAGGCTTGTTGCTGGTGTAGGCGATGGTGCCGCGTACGGCGCGCTGGTCGCGCTGCAGAATGCTGGTGCTCATGCTCTGGTCAGTCCTTCGAGGTCGATGATCAATGGCCCGATGACAGCAGTTCCTGATGCCGCGGGTATATTTCCGGGCGCTGACTTTACGGGGAAAGCCGCTCTGCGCCAACCGGCGCAAGCCGCACGGTCCGGTTACTCGTGCGCGATTGGCCGCTCTGCGGCGCGTATCCACTCACTCCACGAGCCCGCATAGAGGCTGGCGCCGGGCCAACCCGCCAGCTCCAGCGCAAAGATGCCGTGGCAGGCGGTCACGCCGGATCCGCACATGCAAACCACGTCGGCAACCGGATGGGCACCGAGCAGGCCTGAAAAATGCCGGCGCAATTCCGCCGCGGGCAGGAAACGACCGTCCGCCCCCAGATGTGCCGAAAAAGGCGCACTCACGGCACCCGGCACGTGCCCAGCCACCGGGTCGATGGGTTCCACCCGACCCAGGTAGCGTTCGCGCGCGCGCAGGTCGAGCAGCAACATCTGCTCCGTACCCAGCGAGGCTTCAACGTCGCAGGTCGTGACGACAGGCATGCAGCCAGGCCGGGCCACGAAGCTGCCATTACGGCGGGCAGGCGGCACCGTGCTGACCGGCAGCCCGGCCGTACACCATGCGCCGTAACCGCCATCCAGCAGGCCGACCTGCGCGTGACCCAGCCAGCGCAGCAGCCACCAGAGGCGTGCCGCCATGGCACCACCACCTTCGTCGTACACGACCACCCGGCTTTCGGGACCGATGCCGAAGCCGGACAGGAGCTTCTGCAAGCCGGTCACATCCGGTAGCGGATGACGACCGAGTCCGGGCAGTTTCGGACCGGAGAGATCCCGGTCCAGGTCCGCATAAAAGGCTCCCGGTATATGCCCCTCGGCATACAGCCGCGGCCCGGCTTCCGGCTGCTGCAGATTGAACCGGCAGTCCACGATCACCTGGTCCTGATCGTCCAGATGGGCCGCAAGATCGTCGATTGAAACAAGCATGAAACCTGCCCTGTACTTGTCGATGCTGGAACAGTGGTTGAAAATAGCGGCTCTTCAGGAAGCCAACATGCACAAAATCATCGTCTGTCTCAAGCGCGTCGTGGACTACAACGTGCGCATCCGCGTCCGGCCGGATGGTTCCGGGGTGA
The DNA here is from genome assembly GCA_030836925.1 of Pseudomonadota bacterium. Classification (GTDB taxonomy): domain Bacteria; phylum Pseudomonadota; class Gammaproteobacteria; order Steroidobacterales; genus SHZI01. Next base: position 257 of record JAUPLK010000158.1, on the reverse strand, counting down.
TCACCGAAGGCCTCAAGATGAGTATCAACCCCTTCGACGAGATCGCGCTCGAAGAAGCGCTGCGCATCCGTGAACGCGGCGCAGCCACCGAGGTCATCGCGGTTTCCATCGGGCCGGATGATTGCCAGCAGCAGTTGCGCACGGCCCTGGCCATGGGTGCCGACCGCGCCATCCTCGTGCAGACAAATGTGGAACTGGAGCCGCTGGGTGCAGCCCGCAGCCTGCTGAAGATCATCGAGCGGGAACAGCCGGAACTG
>JAUPLK010000157.1 GCA_030836925.1 Pseudomonadota bacterium | reverse complement strand
CGTGATCCAGTCGAGGGCGTCGAGCATCTGCGTGTGCCGCGTCTCGAACGGCGGCCATTCGGCAGGGTTCTCCGACCGCTGCTGGCGCGGCGGCGCAGTGTCGCGGTAGGGACCGATGGCCAGCACGATAAAGCCGTGCGAAGCAATCTCCGCCAGGAACTCGCGGTAGTGGAAGTTGCTGTTGACGCAGGCGCCGTTGCCCCAGAGTACTACCGGGTAGCGGCCCGTGAGGTTTGCGGGGCGGTAGATGGTGTGGGTGGGCAACGAAGGCTCGGAGTGGGCTAGCGCCGGCTCCGGTCCGGATCCTGCTGGATCAGCCGCCACGGCAGCCTGGGCCAGCAACATGCACGCCAGAAGAAGGCGCCTTGCAGCACTGATGAGATCGCGTCTTGCGTATCGCAAGGGGTCTCCTCCCCGTTTTGCCTGCCACCGGTTGACACATCGCGCTCGCCCATCGATATAGTCGGACAAATGCACAAGGGGATCAACCCGTGAACGGGGTCAGGCTGTCAGGGGTGAGCAAACGCTACGGCGACTGCCCGGTCATCGACAAACTCTCGCTCGACATCGAATCCGGGGAGTTCGTGGTATTCCTCGGGCCTTCTGGCTGCGGCAAGTCCACGCTGCTGCGCATGATCGCTGGCCTCGAATCACTGGATGCTGGCGAGATCGTGGTTGAGGGAAGGCGGGTCGATCACCTGCCACCGGGCGCGCGCAACGTAGCGATGGTGTTTCAGCAGTATGCCCTCTATCCGCACATGACGGTCCGCGAGAACCTCGTCTTCGGGCTCCGCAATGCACGGGTCCCGGCAGACGAGATCGAGCGCCGGATCGAAGCAGCGGCACGGCGCCTGGAGATCACCGAGCTGCTGGGGCGCAGACCCGGCCAGCTATCGGGTGGCCAACGCCAGCGCGCCGCGATTGCACGGGCGATCGTGAAGAAGCCGGCGCTGTTCCTGTTTGACGAGCCGCTTTCCAATCTGGATGCAGCCTTGCGTGCGCGGACCCGGATCGAGCTCGCCCAGCTGCATCAGCAGCTCGGTACGACGATGATCTTTGTGACCCATGACCAGGTCGAGGCGATGACGCTGGCCAGCCGGATTGTGGTGATCAACAACCGCCGGATCGAGCAGATCGGTACGCCAATGGAGATCTACCGTCGTCCGGCGACCCGCTTCGTTGCGAGTTTCGTCGGTACGCCGCGGATCAACCTTGTGCCGGTACAAGTTCTCGAGTCCGACGGCGTGGCGCTCGCGCGGCTGCCGGGCGGCGCCACGATCAGGACGGCCGTCTCCTTTGCCGGGCTGCCTCTGGAGTCGGATCTGACGCTTGGTTTGAGAGCAGAAGCAGTCCGGATCGCCGATGCGACGGACGGCAACGCGGGGGGCACGGTGCGCGTCGTGGAACGTCTGGGCGATCGCACGCTGGTGCATGTGGCTCTGCCCGATGGAACCCTGCTCACGGCCGAGGATCGCGGTGACTCCGGGATCCAGGCGGGCCAGGCGGTGGGTCTCAACGTGGACGGCAGTGCGGCGCACTTCTTTGCGGCAGATGGCACGGGATATCACGGTGAGGTCCATTGATGCCAGACGTGCCAGCCATGCGCCGCTCCGTGACATGGAATCGCTGGTCCGGCGTGTTGTTCGTCGCGCCCTATTGTGCGTTCTTCGTATTGATGCTGTTGATCCCGCTTGGCATCGGCATTCGCCTGTCCATGACACGTGGTGACCTGTTCGGCATTGAGGCCTTTGTCGGCCTCGACAACTTCGCACGGTTGTTCGCCGATCCGGTGTTCCTGCAGGCGGTCTGGAACACCTTCTGTTTCGTGCTCATCACCGTCCCGGCGATGACCGTGATCGGCCTGGCGCTCGCGCTGGTGCTCAATCGCACGTCGCGACTGGCCGCGATCCTGCGTGCGATCTTCTTTGCCTCCACTGTGCTGTCCGTCACCGTCGTGGCGCTGATCTGGCGGCTGATGTTGATCCCCGAGGGCGGCCTGGCTGCTGTTCTCGCCCGGGCGATTGGCGAACAGCCCGTTGCGTTTCTGAGTGAGCAGGCACTGGCCCTGCCTGCCGTTGCAGTGACGACGATCTGGTGGGGAATCGGCCTGCCGATGGTGCTCTTCCTGGCCGCGCTGCAGCAGATTCCACGCGATCTCTACGAAGCGGCCGCGCTCGATCGGGCATCGAAGACGCGCATGCTGTTCTCGATCACGCTGCCTGCCATCCGCCGAACCATCGCACTGGTGCTCGTTGTCGAGATCATCCTGCAGTTCCAGCTTTTCGGCCAGCCGCACCTGATGACCGGCGGCGGCCCGAACAATTCCACGCGGCCGATCGTGCTGTTCGTCTACGAGACCGGCTGGAAGCAATGGCAACTCGGCTATGCCGCCGCCGCTGCGCAGGTGCTTTTCGCGCTGATCGCCCTTGCAGCCATGGCGCAGTACTACCTCTCGTCTCGCAAGGACGCGGCATGAGCCTGTGTGTTGGCGGCAGACCTGCGCGCACGGCCATCATGCTGACGGCGATCGCCGCCCTGATCATGCTCACGCCGATGCTGTGGGTGGTGATCCTGAGCTTCAAGGACAATGCCTCGCTGATGGCGGACACCCGGTCAGCCTTCCTGCCTCCGTGGACGCTCGCCAACTACTGGAGCATTGTCGGGGAAGGCCAGGTCTTCACCTGGCTGATGAACAGCGTGATCGTGGCGCTCGCCATGACCGTTGGCGTTCTGCTGCTTGCCTCATTGGCCGGCTTCGGCTTCGCCAGGCTGGAGTTCCCGGGACGCAGGTTTCTGTTCGTGATCGTGCTGCTTGGTCTTGCCATACCGGAGCAGGCGGTGATCATCGGCCGCCACCAGATGTTCAGCGCGGCAGAGATGCACAACACCTACGCTGCGCTGGTACTGCCCGGGCTTTCCATGCCATTCGGCGTGTTCCTGATGACGCAGTACTTTCGCGCCATTCCGCGGGAGATCGATGACGCTGCCCGGCTCGACGGGGCTTCGCGGCTGCGCATCTTCTGGAAAATTCTACTGCCACTTACGCTGCCGGCGCAGGCGACGCTGGGCATCTTTGTCTTCTTTCACGCCTGGAACGACTACTGGTGGCCGATGATCAGCGCGACCGACAAGGACATGCTGACGCTGACCGTCGGTGTCGCCGCGACACAGATGAATTTTGCGCAGGCCGAGGGGCTGGGCTTCCTGATGGCGCAGGCCGTGTTCGCCGGTCTGCCGACGTTGCTGGTCTATCTTGCTTTCCAGAAATACATTGTGCGCGCGGTTGCCGGAGCAGCCGGGCAATGAGACGGATGCTGGCGCTCCTGCCGCTTGCCCTGGTGTCGGCCTGTGGCAATCCTGACGCGCGTACGGAACTGGTTATCCAGCGCTTCTTCGGCGCCTGCCAGGCAGAGTACGGCGCGATCGCAGACCCCGGCAAGGCGCAGGGCGAATGCGGCATCATCACCGCGATGATCAATGAGTTCGAGGCCGGGAATCCCGACATCAAGGTCGTCGAGAATACCGTCTTCTGGCCGGGGTACGACCAGCTGACCGCGCAACTCGCCGCCAATGGACCGCCGGATCTGGTCACGATGCACAGCTCGGCGATCCCGGACTACGAGGCGCGCCGCTTGCTGGAGCAGCTCGATGAGGATCTGGCCGCTGTCGGCATCAGCCCGGAGCAGTTCACGGCCGCGGCACGGGCCGGAGTCACGGTCGACGGCAAGGTCCTGGGTCTGCCGATCGACGTATGGGCGCCGCTATGGCACGTGAACATGAATTTGTTCCGCGAGGCCGGGTTGGCGGTGGATGGCAAGCCGGTTCTGCCCGCCAGTCCGGCGGAGTTCCGTGCTCATGCCGCGCAGTTCCGGCAACGCACGGGCAAGCCGTATCTCATCCAGATCACCAACAAGGACTTCGCAGCTCCGACGCGTATCTTCTACGCCTGGATGCTCCAGCAGGGTGTGCCGCTGTTCAGGGACGCGCGCCATGCGAATTTCGACAGCCCGGAAGGCCGGCGAGCGCTCGAGTTCATGAAGGCGCTTTATCAGCGCGGTGACAGCGCCAGAAACCTTGACTATGCCGGTGCCGTGTCGGCCTTCCTCAAGGGCGAAGGTGGCGTCATGGTCGATGGCACCTGGATGGTCGGGCAGTTCGATGCCGCCTCCGGCAACGAGAGGAGCCCGCTGTTTCGCGGCTACGCCGTGCGCCCCTTCCCGTTCCTGTTTCATGCCAGGCGCGTCGCGTTGGTGGACGGTCACAACTGGGTGATGCCTCGCAACGCCAGAAGGACCAGGGCCGAGCGCGCGGCCGCGCGGCGCTTCCTGCAATATTTCGCCGCCAACGATTTCCAGTGGGCACGCACCGGTCACTTTCCGGCGTTCAGGGCGGTCATCGACGGCGCACAGTGGCGGCAACTCCCGCATCGCGGGGATATCGCGGCCATCACGCAGATCGGCGAACCCTTGCCCAAGTTTGTGCGGCGTCAGTCGCCCATTGAATTCATCGTGGGCGAGGAGGTCGCCGCTGCGTATACGGGAGCCAAGCCCGTGGACCGCGCGCTGGCCGACATGCAGCGGCGCGCCAACGGGATTCTGCAGAGTTACTGACCGGAGAGGTACCCGTGCGACAGGCCCGCATCATCGCCGATCGCGAATTCATCATCGACACACTGGACCGGCGCGTCTTCGGCGCCTTCGTGGAGCATCTCGGTCGCTGTATCTATGGCGGCATCTACGAGCCCGGCCACGAGACCGCCGATGAGCACGGCTTTCGCCAGGATGTACTCGCGCTCA
>JAUPLK010000017.1 GCA_030836925.1 Pseudomonadota bacterium | reverse complement strand
TCAAGTGGCTGCGCCTCGAACCGCAGCGGGTGCTCGATCTCGGTACCGGCACCGGCCGGGCGCTGCCAGCGCTCGCTGCGCGCTTTCCCACCGCCGAGCTGATCGCCCTCGACCTGACCGAAGACATGCTGAAGGTGGCGGCCCGGCGTGAGGGCGCGTCACCGCTGACGGTCTGCGGCAATGCCAGCCACCTGCCGCTGGCCGATGCCTCGGTTGACATGGTGTTCTCCAGCCTCATGATTCACTGGTGCACCTCCCTGGACAGCCTGTTTGCAGAAGTCCGCCGGGTGTTGCGCTACCCGGGTGTGTTCAGCTTTGCCACGCTCGGTCCCGGCTCGTTCCGCGAACTGCGCGCAGCCTGGCAGGCGGTCGATGACGATGCACACGTCATGCGCTTTCCGGAAATGACGGCGCTCGGCAACGGCTTGTTGCGCGCCGGACTCGCCGAACCGGTTATCGACGTCGAGACCCTGACGATCTGTTACCCGGACCTGCGCCAGCTCACCACCGATCTGCGCAGCACCGGAACCACCAATCCGAATAGCGGCCGCAGGCAGGGGCTCACGGGGCGCCGCAGCTGGGCGCGACTGGAAGCGGCTTATGGTGAGCAACGAGACGCCAACGGCGCACTGCCGGTAACGCTGGAAATGGTCTTTGGTGCGGCATGGGCAAAGCCGCCTGCCGGGAGCGGCTCTCAATTGCGTGATGGTCCCTCATCACGTAGCATTTAGAATTGATACAAGAGGGAAAATCGCATGCCGCTCAATACCCTGACGCTGGCCCGGAAGGCCGTCCTCGCGGGCACCGCCCTGCTGCTGACAGCTGTCCTGCCGGCACACGCCGCCTGGGATCTCAATCTGCCACGCGGTGTCACGTCGACCAGCCGCGAGGTTTTCGACCTGCACATGCTGGCGCTGTGGGTGTGTACCGTAATCGGCATCGTCGTGTTTGCGGTGATGATCTATGCACTGCTGAAGTTCCGTAAATCAAAGGGTGCCGTGGCCGCGAAGTTCACGCACAGCACCACCGCAGAAGTGATCTGGACCATCCTGCCGACGCTGGTGCTGATCTTCCTCGCCTATGAGTCGGCCCCCGCGCTGATTCGCATCGAAGATACCCGCAACTCGGAAATGACCATCCGCATCACCGGTTACCAGTGGAAGTGGCAATACGAGTACGTCGGGCAGAATGTCTCTTTTTTCAGCACGCTGGCGCAGACCAGCAATGAAGCGCGCCAGCTGGACTCGGGACTGGACCCGCACCAGGTCGAGAATTACCTGCTTGAGGTGGACCGGCCGCTGGTCGTGCCGGTCGGCACGAAGATCCGTTACCTGCTGACCTCGAACGACGTCAATCATGCCTGGTGGGTGATCGATCTCGCCGTCAAGCGTGACGCGATTCCGGGCTACATCAACGAGGGCTGGTTCACGATCGACGAGCCCGGCATCTATCGCGGCCAGTGTGCCGAACTGTGCGGCAAGGACCACGGCTTCATGCCGGTTGTCGTTGAAGCCCTGCCGAAGGCCGAATTCGACGCGTGGCTGGCCAGCCAGCAAGCCCCGGCCACCTGAAAAAGAACTGATACGGAGCACCAGCGATGACCACCATTACCCAGGGCCACGCCGCCCAAGACCATGCGCATGACAGTCATGGCCCGGCCCGCGGCCTGAGCCGTTGGCTGTTTACCACCAACCACAAGGACATCGGCACGCTCTACCTGCTGTTCGCCCTGGTGATGCTGTTCGTCGGCGGTGGCATGGCACTGGTGATCCGGGCGGAGTTGTTCCAGCCCGGTCTGCAGTTCGTGAATCCCGAATTCTTCAACCAGATGACGACCATGCACGCGCTGATCATGGTCTTCGGCATGATCATGCCGGCCTTCGTCGGCTTCGCCAACTGGATGATCCCGATGATGATCGGCGCACCGGACATGGCGCTGCCACGACTCAACAACTGGTCGTTCTGGATCCTGCCCTTTGCCGGCACGATCCTGCTGTCCACGCTGTTCATGGATGGCGGTGGCCCGGCAGCCGGCTGGACGCTCTACCCGCCGCTGGTACTGCAGTCGGGCAACTCGCTGGCCTTCGCGATTTTCGCGGTGCACCTGCTCGGCATGTCGTCGATCCTCGGTGCCATCAACATCATCGTGACGGTCATGAACATGCGCGCACCGGGCATGACCCTGCTCAAGATGCCGATGTTTGTCTGGACCTGGCTGATCACCGCCTATCTGCTGATCCTGGTCATGCCGGTACTGGCCGGCGGGGTGACCATGCTGCTCACCGACCGCTTCTTCGGCACGAGCTTCTTTCAGGCAGCGGGCGGCGGCGACCCGGTGCTGTTCCAGCACATCTTCTGGTTCTTCGGACACCCGGAGGTGTACATCATCATCCTGCCGTCCTTCGGCATCATCTCGCAGATCATCCCGACCTTCTCGCGCAAGCCGCTGTTCGGCTACTCGTCGATGGTCTATGCCACGGCCGGCATTGCCTTCCTGTCCTGCATCGTCTGGGCCCATCACATGTTCACAGTCGGCATGCCGCTCGCCGGCCAGATGTTCTTCATGATGTCGACAATGCTGATCGCCATCCCCACGGCGGTGAAGGTCTTCAACTGGACCGCCACCATGTGGCGCGGATCGCTGAGCTTCGAAACGCCGATGCTGTTCGCGATCGCCTTCCTGTTCCTGTTCTCGATCGGCGGCTTTTCCGGCGTGATGATGGCCATTGCGCCGGTTGACTTCCAGTACCACGACACCTACTTCATCGTCGCCCACTTCCATTACGTGCTGGTGCCGGGCGCCCTGTTCGCCGCCATCGGTGGTGCCTACTTCTGGCTGCCGAAGTGGACCGGCCACATGTATGACGAAACGCTGGGCAAGATCCACTTCTGGCTGTCGGCGGTGGGCGTGAACCTCACCTTTTTCCCGCAGCACTTCCTCGGCCTGGCCGGCATGCCGCGGCGTATCCCGGATTACGCCACGCAGTTCGCCGACTGGAATGCCGTATCGAGTGTTGGCGCCTTCCTGTTCGGCTTTTCGCAGCTGATGTTCGTGTACATCGTGGTGAAGTGCATCCGTGGCGGCAAGCAGGCCACGGCCCAGGTCTGGGACAACCCGGAAGGCCTGGAGTGGACGGTACCGTCGCCCGCCCCGTATCACACGTTTGACGAAGCACCGCTGATCAAGTGACCACGCGACAGGACATCGATCCGGAGCTGCAGCGGCGCATACGCCGCAATGCGCTGATGGTGGGCGGTTTTGCGCTGCTCATCTTCGTGCTCTACATCGTCGCAGTTGCGCTGAAGGTTGCCGGATGAGTTCAGCGGCGCGCAGCAACAGGCAGCTCGTGACCCGACTCGTCATCATGGCGACCTGCATGTTCGGCTTCGGCTTCCTGCTGGTGCCGATCTACGACGTGATGTGCGAAATCACCGGCATCGGCGGACGCACCAGCGACACGGTTGCCGTCATCCCGGCCGGAATGCAGGCTGATACCGGACGCACGATCACGGTGGAGTTCGTGGCGGTCGTGAACGAGCAGGCACCCTGGGAGTTTCGCCCGGCCGTCACGTCCATGGAAATCCACCCGGGCCAGCTCTACGACACAACTTTTTATGCGCGCAACCTGGCCAACCGCGAGCTGGTGGGCCAGGCCATACCCAGCGTTGCACCGGGAACTGCCGCAAAGCATTTCCAGAAGACCGAGTGCTTCTGCTTCACCGCCCAGAAATTCCTCGCCCTCGAGGGCCGGGACATGGGTGTGCAATTCATGGTCGATCCGAAGCTGCCCGGGTACGTCGACCGGATAACGCTTTCGTACACCTTCTTCGTTCAAAGGCAGCAAACCAGCCAGCCTGCTGTCGTTGCCTCCACCATCTGACCGGACACAGCCCAAGGAAGATATCGCCATGGCCCACACGCAAGACAAGTACTACGTTCCCCACGGAACCCGCTGGCCAGTGTTCGCGTCAATCGGGCTGGCGATAACCTTCGTCGGCGCGGCACAGCTGCTGAACGGAAGCTCGACCCTGCCGGTCATCCTGGCGGGTACTGCCATGGTTCTTTTCGTGGTCTTCCGCTGGTTCGCCGAAGTGGTCCATGAAAGCGAATCCGGTGCCTACAACAGCCAGGTCGACCGTTCGTTCCGCCAGGGCATGATCTGGTTCATCATGTCCGAGGTGATGTTTTTCGCCTGCTTTTTCGGTGCGCTGCTGTATGCCCGCCAGCTGGCGCTGCCGTGGCTGGGTGGCATCGGTTCGGAAACCGTGACCCACAGCGTGCTGTGGCCGGACTTCATCAGCAGTTGGCCCTCCAACGGTCCGGCAAGGATTGGCGGGGATTTCGAATACATGGGGCCCTGGGGTATTCCGGCCCTGAATACCGCCATCCTGCTGACCAGCGGCGTCACGCTCACGATTGCCCATCACGCCCTGAAGGACAACCGCCGGGGCATCCTGGCCCTGTTCCTGGCCATCACGGTGGCGCTGGGCATCGCCTTCATGGGCTTTCAGGTTTACGAGTACAGCCATGCGTACTCCGAGCTCAACCTCAAGCTGAGCACCGGTATCTACGGCAGCACATTTTTCATGCTGACCGGGTTCCACGGCCTGCATGTGACCATCGGCGCGATCATGCTGTCGGTCATGCTGGTGCGTGTACTGCGCGGACACTTCACGCCGACCCGGCATTTTGCCTTTGAGGCAACTGCCTGGTACTGGCACTTCGTGGACGTGGTCTGGCTCGGCCTGTTTATCTTCGTCTACTGGCTGTAGTCCACCCTGCCCGGCAGCGAGGCGTCAGTTCGGCCCCAGCCCGTGGGGCTGAATGAGCCCGTTGAACCAGGCAAATATCAGCACCAGAAACAGGATCACCGACAAGGTGATGCGCACTGTCAGTGCCCGTACCATACGGCGCGAACCACCCTGATCCTGATTGAGGAAAAACAGGCCCGAGAAAAGGCTCAGGATGATCCCGGCGAGTAGCAAGAGTACGAGGGCTTTGATCATCGAGTCGGGTCAACAGCAACCACCACGGTCGAGGAGCATACCGGTTTGGACCGTGTTGCTCACCCTCGTTGCCGCCAGCCTGTTCGGCAGCCTCGGTATCTGGCAGCTCGGCCGCGCCGGCGAAAAGCGCGCCATCTTTGCCGCCTATGCGCTGGGCACTACCGGCGCGCTGCAGGAAGGCCTGGGCGGGGCCAACGCCGGGGAGCAGCGCTACCAGCTGCTCAGGCTGCAGGGTCATTACGATGCCGGGCGTCAGGTGCTGCTCGACAACATGAGCCACGCAGGCCGGTCCGGATATCAGGTGCTCACGCCATTCATCACTGCCGGCGGCAGCGTGCTGGTGAACCGCGGCTGGGTGCCGGCATCCGGCGACCGCGGTCGCTTGCCGGATATCGAGGTATCCGATCAGCTGCGGCTGCTGACCGGACGTATCGACCGGCTGCCGAGGCCCGCGTTGCGGCTGGCGGCGGATGCCGCCGTGTCGGCTGCCCCCTGGCCGCGTCGGCTGCTGTTTCCGACCGTGGCAGAAATATCCACGCAGACCGGCTACGCACTGCGCGACTTCCAGCTGTTGCTGAATCCCGACGAGCCAGACGGATTCCTGCGCGAGTGGAAGCCCGCATTGATGGAACCGGAAAAGCACCTCGGCTACGCCATACAATGGTTCGGTCTGGCGGCCACGGTCGTCGTTGTTTTCGTCATTCTGGCCTGGCGCCACCTCAGGATTGCCCCAAGCGATGTCCGATAACCAAGCACGCAGCAAACTTCTGATACCGGTCCTGCTGGCACTGCTGTTCGTCGGGCCATTTGCAACGGCCATCTATCTCTATTACTTCGGTGGCGACGGCTGGCGCCCGCAGGGCTCTGTGGCACACGGCATCCTGATCGAAAACCCACCGTCGCTGGACATCGGCAGCCTGGTGCTACCCGATGGTTCAAGCACCCGTTTTACCGGCAAGTGGTCGCTGCTCTATGTGGGCAGCGGCAGCTGTCCAGCCGCATGCCAGCAGGTCCTCTATGAAGTCCGGCAGGTGCGCCAGGCGCTGGGCAAGGAGATGGCGCGCGTCCAGCGCTACTTCATCGCCACCAGCGGCACGCCCGATGCGCAACTCATCCAGGCCGCGCACCCCGATCTGATCGTGATCGACACTGCCGTGGCTGGCGGCGACAGGATACTTGCGACCCTCGGTGACCACAGTGAAGCCGATGTGTTTGTGGTCGACCCGATGGGCAATATCATGATGCGTTTTCCGGTCGGCACCTCGATGAAAGACATGCACAAGGACCTGAGCCTGCTGCTCAAGGCCTCGACGATTGGCTGAAACCACACGATGAATCCCGCTCTCTGGTATCGCCGCTGTCTGTGGCTGGGCACCGTGCTCTGCCTGGTCGTTGTCGTGCTGGGTGCTTATGTGCGGCTCTCGGATGCCGGGCTCGGCTGCCCCGACTGGCCCGGTTGTTACGGCCACCTGGTATTGCCGGCGGACGCGGTCACCCGGGACTCGGCACAGCTGGCGTATCCCGAACGGCCGATCGAAGCCGGCAAAGCCTGGCGCGAAATGATTCACCGCTATGCTGCCAGCAGCCTGGGACTGGTCATCGTGCTGGCAACCCTGCTGGCCTGGCTCAACCGGCGCGACGTACACCAGCCCGTGATCCTGCCGGCCGTGCTGCTAGGTGTGGTGATCTTCCAGGGGCTGCTCGGCATGTGGACCGTGACGCTGCTGCTCAAGCCACTCATCGTGATGGGGCATCTGCTGGGTGGGCTCACTACCCTGGGCCTGCTGGTATGGCTGCTGCTGGAGACCAGGCGCAGTGGTAAAGCGCTGCAGCCAGCCAGGCGCCATATTCCCTGGCTGGCGGTCAGCGGACTGGTGATCCTTGGCATGCAGATCGCCCTCGGCGGCTGGACGAGTTCGAACTATGCGGCGCTGGCCTGCCCGGACATCCCCACCTGTCAGGGCCAGTGGTGGCCGGAAGACAGCAATTTCGCGGAAGGTTTCGTGTTGTGGCGGGGGCTGGGCATCAACTACGAATTCGGCGTGCTGGATGCGCCGTCGCGGGTCGCCATCCATTTCGCCCACCGACTCGGTGCTGTCGCAACCTTCACGATGCTGTTGCTGATCGGCCTGCGCTTTCGTGCGCGCAGCCAGGCTGCAGCGCTGCGATGGGCGGCAACACTGGTGCTCGGTGCCGTGACCCTGCAGGTACTCATCGGTGCCGGTGTCGTCTGGTTCGGGCTGCCGCTGACGCTGGCGACTGCTCACAACGCCGTGGCTGCATTGCTGCTGCTCACGATGATCAATCTGAACCACGCTGCCTCGTTCACGGCGAACAGGCATCCGGCATAGCGCATGGACGTCACGCCGATTCTCGACCAGCTCAACGACGCGCAGCGCGATGCCGTCACGGCATCGCAGTCGCCGCTGCTGGTCGTGGCTGGTGCCGGCAGCGGCAAGACGCGTGTGCTGGTACACCGTATCGCCTGGCTGATCCAGGTAGAGCAGGTATCACCGCTCGGCATCCTGGCCGTGACTTTCACCAACAAGGCTGCCGCGGAGATGCGCAGCCGGATCCAGGATCTGCTGGACATACCGGTCAACCATCTCTGGATAGGTACCTTTCACGGCCTCGCCCATCGCCTGCTGCGCCGTCACTGGCGCGAGGCCGGGCTGGCTGAATCCTTCCAGATTCTCGACGCGGAGGACCAGCAACGGGTCATCCGCCGGCTGATCAAGGGCCTGGACCTGGACGAGACTACCTGGGTACCGCGCGAAATCCAGTGGTTCATCAACCACCACAAGGACGAGGGCCTGCGCCCCGGCCAGCTCAGCGACAACGGTGATACCAGTCGCCGGCAGCTCATTCACCTGTACCGGCTCTATGAAGAGGCCTGCGACAAGGCGGGCGTGGTGGACTTCGCCGAGCTGCTGCTCAGGGCTTTCGAGCTGTGGAAGAACAACCCGGCGATACTCGATCAGTACCAGCGGCGTTTCCAGCATGTGCTGGTGGATGAGTTCCAGGACACCAACACCATCCAGTACGCCTGGCTGCGGCTGCTGACCGGCACCAAGGGCATTCCCTTCGCCGTCGGCGATGATGACCAGTCGATCTATCGCTGGCGCGGTGCACGTCAGGAACACATGCACCGCTTCCAGCGTGATTTCCCGGCCGCCCGCGTCATCAAGCTCGAGCAGAACTACCGATCCACCAAGACCATACTCAGCGCCGCCAACGCGATCATCGCGCACAACACCGGTCGACTCGGCAAGGAATTGTGGACCGCCGGCAGCGAGGGTGCACCGATCCGCCTGTACCGCGCCTACAACGAGCGGGACGAGGCCGAGTTCGTCGTCGGCCGGATCCAGGACCGGGTTCAGCAGGGCGGCGCGCGCAGCGAGATCGCCGTGCTGTACCGCTCGAACGCCCAGTCGCGCAGCTTTGAAGAAATGCTCATGCGGGTCGGGATGCCCTATCGGGTCTACGGCGGCCAGCGTTTTTTCGAACGTGCCGAGATCAAGGATGCGCTGGCCTATCTGCGCCTGCTCGCCAACCCCGATGACGATTCCTCCTTCGAGCGGGTGGTGAACGTACCGACCCGCGGCATCGGCAGCCGCTCGGTCGATGCCATCCGCGAATATGCCCGGGCGAACGCCACCTCCATGTGGCAAGCCGCGCAGATCGTGGCCGCCGGAGATGCCACTGGTCGCAGCGGACGGGCGGTCACGGCTTTCCTGATGCTCATCGAGGGCATGGCCCGGGACACCGCAGACCTGGCGCTGCACGAGCAGGTCGACCACGTGATCCAGCGCAGCGGCATCATCGCCCACTACAAGAAGGAGCCGCGCGACCGTGCTGAAGGTCGGCTGGAGAACCTCGACGAGCTGGTGAGCGCTGCGCGCAGCTTTGAAACAGACGAGCGCCCTGCGACCGGCACGGATGGCGAAGACGACGCCCGGCTGCCACCGCTGCTGGATTTCCTGTCCCACGCCGCGCTGGAGTCCGGCGACGCACAGGCCGACAGCGGCGCCGACTGCGTGCAGCTGATGACCCTGCACTCGGCCAAGGGGCTGGAGTTTCCGGTGGTGTTTCTGACCGGCCTCGAGGACGGCCTGTTCCCGCACCAGCGTTCGCTGAACGATGGCGATGGACTCGAAGAGGAACGTCGGCTCTGTTATGTAGGCGCCACACGGGCCATGAGCGAGCTGTACCTGACGCATGCCGAACAGCGGCGCCTGCATGGCATGGACAGTTTTCGCCAGGCGTCGCGGTTCATCAGCGAGATACCCGCCAGGCTGGTCGAAGAGGTGCGGCCACGGATGCAGGTCTCCCAACCACGCTTCGAGCGTGGCAGCATGCCGCCAGCTGATCCCGGCTTCGGCGTTCGGCTCGGCCAGCGCGTCCGGCACGGCAGCTTCGGCGAGGGCGTGGTGCTGGGGTTCGAGGGTGCGGGCGCCCATGCCCGGATCCAGGTCAACTTCGAGCGAGCCGGCGCCAAGTGGCTGGTGATGTCATACGCCAACCTGGAAACGCTGTGACCCGGACCGGGGAGCAGCGAAACCGGTTAAACTTGCAGCCGCGTTCAGCACGGCGAGCCCACGCATGAAGATCCTCATTCTCGGCGCCGGACAGGTCGGCTCCACGGCCGCCTACCATCTTGCCCGCGAAGAGGCGAACGAAGTCACCATCATCGATTCCAATCCCGCGGTGCTGCGCGACCTGCAGGACCGTCTCGACGTGCGTACCGTGCTTGGCCACGCTGCCTCGCCGGGCACGCTGGAGCGCGCCGCCTGCGCAAACATGGACATGGTCATCGCGCTGACCAGCAGCGATGAAGTCAACATGATCGCCTGCCAGGTTGCCTATGCCCTGTTCGGCACGCCGACGAAAATCGCACGGGTACGCTCAGCCGAGTACATCAACAAGCCCGAACTGTTCGGCAGCGAGCGCGTACCCGTGGACCTGTGCATCAGCCCCGAGCAACTGGTCACGCGGCACATCGAACAGTTGATCCGCTATCCCGGCGCCTTCCAGGTTCTGGACTTTGCCGACGGCAAGGTGCGGCTGGTGGGCGCACGCGCACACCGCGACGGGCCCCTGGTCGGCCAGGAAATTCGTGCACTCCATGAGCATATTCCCGGCATCGAGACCCGCATTGCCGCCATTTACCGCGAAGGTGAGGCCATCCTGCCGGAAGGCAAGACCCGGCTGCTCGAGGGTGATGAGGTGTTCTTCATCGCCGCCCGCCAGGATATAGGCACCGTGATGCGCGAGCTGCGCAAGCTCGAGGACCCGGTACGCAAGATCATCATCGCCGGTGCCGGCAACATCGGTTTCCGCGCAGCCCAGTCGCTGGAGAAAACCAATCAGGTCAAGATCATCGAGCGCTCGCGCGAACGCGCGCGCATCGCGTCGGAGGGTCTCGCCAAGGCTATCGTCCTGCAGGGTGACGCCGCAGACGAAAGCCTGCTGCTGGAGGAAAACATCGATGGCACCGATGTATTTGTCTCGCTGACCAATGCCGAAGAGGTGAACATCCTCTCGGCCATGCTGGCAAAACGCCTGGGCTGCAGAAAGGTGATGGCGTTGATCAACCGGCCATCCTATGCCGAGCTGGTGGAGGGGCCGCGCATCGACGTGGGTATTTCGCCGCCGCAGATCACCATCGGCGCGCTGCTGGCCTATGTGCGCCAGGCAGGCATGGTACGCATACATTCACTGCGACGCGGCCGGGCCGAGGCCATCGAGGCCATTGCCCGCGGCGATCGCAAGAGCTCTCGCGTCGTCGGGCGCAGGATCGAGGAGATTGCCCTGCCCAAAGGCGCGACGATCAATGTCATCGTGCGGGGCGATGAGGTACTGGAAGCACATCACGATACGGTCGTCCAGACCGAGGACCACCTGATTCTTTTCGTGACGGACCGCCGGCAGATCCAGCAGGTCGAGCGGCTGTTCAGGACCTGAGCCGCAACGCCGGCACAGCCAGCAGATCCAGGCATGCATTATCAGGTAGTACAGCGGATTCTCGGCCTGTTGCTGATGCTCTACAGCATCACGATGATGCCGCCGGTGGCGGTATCCGTGCACTTCGCCGACGGCCAGACCACGGCGTTCCTGTATTCCTTCGCGATCACCTTCGTGGTCGGTTTGCTGACCTGGCTGCCGGCCCGCAATGACCGTCGCGAGTTGCGCCTGCGTGACGGCTTCGTGGTGGCAGCGATCTACTGGCTGGGCCTCGGCAGTTTTGGTGCGCTGCCCCTGCTGCTCACGCACTTTCCGGAGATGTCGTTTACCGATGCGGTTTTCGAAACCGTATCAGGCCTGACCACCACCGGCGCCACGACGCTTGCCGGACTGGATCTGCTGCCAAAGTCGATTCTCTATTACCGCGCGCAGCTGCACTGGCTGGGTGGCATGGGCATCATCGTGCTGGCCGTCGCCATCCTGCCCATGCTCGGCGTCGGTGGCATGCAGCTGTACCGGGCAGAAACGCCGGGCCCGATGAAGGACAGCAAGCTGACGCCGCGGATCACCGAAACAGCCAAGGCGCTGTGGCTGATCTATGTTGGTCTGACCGTCATTTGCGGTCTGGCTTACTGGTATGCCGGCATGAGCGCCTTCGATGCGGTGTGCCACAGCTTTGCGACACTCGCCACCGGTGGCTTCTCCACCCACGATGCCAGCATCGCCTGGTTCAACAGCCCGCAGATCGAACTCATCGCCGTGGTGTTCATGTTTCTGGCGGGCGCCAGTTTCTCGCTGCATTTTCTCGCCTGGCGAAGCCGTACCCTGGCTGCCTACTGGGGCGACCCCGAGTTTCGGGCCTATGCGCTGATCCTGATCAGCCTGACAGCAGCGGGCACCGCGACCCTGTTTGTGTCGCAGCACTATGCAACGGCGGGCGAGTCGGCCCGGCATGCCCTGTTTCATTTCGTCTCGTTCATGACCAGTACGGGCTTTGTCGCCAGCAGCTTCGACCAGTGGCCTGGCGCCCTGCCGCTGACCCTCATCCTCGCGAGCTTCATAGGCGGCTGCG
>JAUPLK010000156.1 GCA_030836925.1 Pseudomonadota bacterium | reverse complement strand
GCAGCGGGCGGGAAGTGGTTGCCCGAGGTGTGCGGAATTCGGTGGGAATGAGCTGGCATCCACAGACTGGAGAATTGTGGTTCACGGATAATGGCCGTGACATGCTTGGCGATGACCTGCCTGCCTGTGAGCTCAACCGGATGTCGGCAACCGGACTGGATTTCGGTTTCCCCTACTGCCACGGTGGCGATCTGCCCGACCCGGAATTCGGTGTCCTGGGCAGCTGTGCAAAAGCGGAGCCACCGGTGCAGAAACTCGGCCCTCATGTGGCACCGCTGGGTGTCCGGTTTTATACCGGCAACATGTTTCCGCCGGAATACCGCAATCAGGTATTCATCGCGGAGCATGGTTCCTGGAACCGGAGCAAGGGCGTGCCTCGTACCGGCTACCGGATTTCGCTGGTGCGCCTGAAAGGCAACTCGGCGGTCTCCTACGAGACATTTGCTGAAGGCTGGCTGGAGGGTGACAAGGTGCTGGGCAAGCCGGTGGACCTGCTGGTGGCACCGGACGGTTCGCTGCTGGTGAGTGACGACGACCGCGGTGCAATCTACCGCATCAGTTATCAACCGGATGCCTGAGTAGCCTCCTGTGTCCGATACATAGAGAGAGGATTCGATGTCGATACGCGGATTCATGACAAAACTGGTGCGGGCGCTATGGTATGGGCTCAACACCCTGCGCCGGGTGCTGCATCTGATCCTCCTGCTGATCCTGTTCATCGGTGTGCTGGTCGGACTGGCTGGCGGCGTGGCCCCGGTTGTTCCGTCTACCGCGGCGCTGCTGATCAGTCCCGGCGGTGTCCTCGTCGAGCAACTTGAAGGCAGTCCACTCGACCGCGCGATCGCCGAACTCAATAACCAGGTCGAGCCACAGACGCTCGTGCGCGAGGTTATCGACAGCCTCGAACATGCCGCTGGCGATGACCGGATCCAGGCGGTGGTTCTCGAACTCGACGGCCTCGAATCCGGTGGTCTGGCCAAGTTGCAGGCGGTTGGGCAGGCGCTCGACAAGGTGCGTGCGGCCGGCAAGAAGGTCATTGCCTTTGGCAATGGCTATACGCGCGATCAGTACTATCTCGCGTCGCGTGCCGATGAGGTGGTGATGCATGACCTCGGCATGGTTTATCTGGAGGGCTATGAGTACTACCGGATGTTCTTCAGGAGTGCCCTGGAAAAACTGTACATTGACGTCAACGTGTTCAAGGTCGGTGAGTTCAAGTCCTTCGTTGAGCCCTTCACCCGCGACGACATGTCGGCAGAAGACCGCGAGGCCAGCCAGCGCTGGGTAGGTGCCTTGTGGAGTGCGTGGGGACATGATGTGGCCGAAGCACGTGCGCTGGAACAGGCGGAGCTCGATGCCTACACCAACGAATTTGCCACCCGGATTGAAAGCGCGGAAGGCCATGCGGCACAGGCGGCGCTCGATGCCCGGCTGGTTGACCGGCTCATGACGCGTCCGCAGTTCGACGAATACATGGCCGGGATCGTTGGTCCCGGCGATGCGGAGGACGGCAGCTACAGCGCGATCGATTTTCAGGACTACCTGGCCGCCACGGCGCTGGAGCGCAAGCTGGCCGAGCCGCACGAGCGCAACGTTGCCATCATCGTGGCCTCGGGAGAGATCGTCGATGGCGAAGCACCGCCCGGAACCGTCGGCGGCGATACGCTGGCCTGGCAGATCCGCGAAAGCAGCATGGACGACAGCATCAGTGCCGTCGTGTTGCGGATCGACAGTCCCGGCGGCAGCATGTTCGCTTCGCAGGTCATCAATGACGAACTGGAATTGCTGAAAGCCGCCGGGAAGCCGCTGGTGGCGTCTATGAGTTCGGTAGCTGCATCCGGTGGCTATTACATCGCCATGCCAGCCGACGAGATCTGGGCGAGCAGCAGCACGATTACCGGTTCCATCGGTGTTGGTGCACTCTTGCCCACCGTGCAGCGTGGACTGGAGCAGCTCGGCATACATGTCGATGGCTTTGGTACCACCCGGCTCGCCGGCCAGCTGCGCCTGGACCGGCCGCTGGGCGAGGATGCGCGCAGGGTGCTGACAGCCAGCGTCGAGGATGCCTACCGGATATTCGTCGGCCAGGTTGCAGCTGCGCGTGACATGACCGCAGAGCGCGCCGACAGCATCGCCCGCGGGCGTGTGTGGATCGGTGCGGATGGCAAGGAACTCGGGCTGGTAGACAGTCTCGGCGGACTGGACGATGCCGTGCGGGCTGCGGCCAGCCGGGCGGGACTCGATGAGGGCAGCTACGGGCGGACCTATATAGAACCCGAGCTGTCCTTTTCACAGCAACTGGCTGCAGAATTCATCATGCGAACGGTTCGCGTGCTTACCACGCTGGGCTTGCGCAAACCGGAAGTGGCGCCCTCTACGCTGCTGCACCGGGTCATGCGCTCCATCGACCGTGAACTGAAGGCGCTGACGGCCCTCAACGATCCCCGCAGTCTCTACTACCACTGCTTCTGCACGATCGACTAGGGTTTCTTCGGATAATCGTAGATCTGTCGGGTGCCGGAGGCATTTGCGAGGCCTGCCCAGCTTTGCAGCTTGAGTTCGATCACCACCATTCCGCAGGTCGGTATGTTGTCGATATCGCAGCCAGCAAGCTGGTTCGCAAGTTCCGTCAGCCCGGGGTTGTGTCCGCAGACGATGATGTTCCTGAATGAATCAGCCTGGCGCGCAAGCACGGCCATGATCTGCTCCGGCGTGGCGAGATACAGCTCCGGCTCGCGCTGCAGGAATTCGCCCGGGTAGCCGAGTTCACGGGCAATGATCTGTGCCGTGTGACGGGCCCTCAACGCGGTGCTGCTGATGATCAGCGAGGGCCTGGTGCCCCGCGCCAGTATCCGGCGACCCATCACGGGAGCGTCCTGCAGGCCGCGCTGGCTGAGCGGCCGGTCGTGGTCACTGAGGCCGGATTCCTGCCAGGACGACTTCGCGTGCCGCAACAGCGTCAGGTGGCGGAGCATGGGTCAGTAAAGCCCTGTTTCGAGACGTGCGGCCTCCGACATCATGTCCCGGTTCCATGGCGGGTCGAAGACCAGCTCGACATTCACTTGGGCGACTGTCGGGATCAGGCTGATTTTCTGTCGCGCTTCTTCCAGGAGGATTTCACCCATGCCGCAGCCGGGTGCGGTAACCGTCATCATGATGTTGACTGTCCGGTCACCTGACGGCAATCGCGACATTGAGCATCCGTAGACCAGACCGAGGTCCACGACATTGATGGGGATCTCGGGATCATAGATGGTCTTCAGCTGTTCCCAGACCAGTGCTTCGAACTGCTCGTCGGTGGCATTCTCCGGCAGGGAAGGCGGTGCAATCGGCTCTTTTCCCAGCGCGTCCGCATCGGTGCCAGCGACGCGGATCAGGTTTCCTTCGAAGTACACGGTAAAACTGCCGCCCATCGCCTGGGTAATGTAGGCGAGTGCATCCTTGGGCAGGATCACGGGAGTTCCGGCTGGTACCACCAGTCCCTCGACGTCGCGTTTTATGACTACCGGTTCGTTGTCAATTCCGTTCATCAGCCTGTCTCATTCGGTGGTTACGGTGTCCTCAACCGCATCGAGTGCCGCGCGCAATGTCTGCCACGGCAATGTCGCGCAGCGGATTCGCGACGGATAGTCGCGGACGCCACTGAGAGCCGCCAGTTCACCTTCCAGTTTCCCTGCCTGCAGACCAGACAGCCCGTTCATGAAATCATCGATGGTCTGGCGTGTGTCTGATACGGTTTTGCCAGCCACTGCATCGCTCATCATCGAGGCAGAGGCCAGCGAGATGGCACAGCCGCTGGCCTCATAGGCGACATCGGCGAGCGCATCGGCCTGCATGCGCAGGTATACATGGATTTTGTCGCCACACAGGGCGTTGTGACCTTCGGCCTCGCGATCAAATGTCGCAGGTCGCCGGCAATTGTGCGGTTGTCGGCTGTGGTTGAGAACCGTTTGCCGGTAAAGATCCGTCAGCGATGTGCCGGTCTTGTTCACGCAAACATCCGTATGGCCAGGCGCAGCGCCTCGATCATCTGGTCGATTTCAGTGCGCGTATTGTAGAAGGCAAGGGATGCCCGTGCGGTACCGGGAATCCCGTAGCGTTCCATGACCGGCATCGCGCAGTGATGGCCGGCTCGTATTGCCACGCCGTGCTGATCAAGCACGGTGCCGATGTCGTGCGGGTGTATGCCATCTATGTTGAACGACGCGACACCGGTCTTGTGTTCGGCCGTGCCGATCAGTTGCAGTCCGGGCAGTTCACTCAGTGCATTGCTGGCATAGGCCAGCAGCTCGGCCTCATGACTGGCAATATTCTCCATGCCGATCTGCTGCAGATAGTCGATGGCAGCGGCGAGTCCTGCGGCGCCGGCGATGTGCGGTGTGCCGGCTTCCAGGCGGTAGGGCAGGTCATTGTAGGTGGTTCCGCTGAAGCTCACGGTGAGAATCATGTCACCACCGCCTTGCCAGGGTGGCAGGGTTTCCAGCAGTGCCTCGCGGCCATAGAGCACGCCGATGCCCGTCGGTCCACACATCTTGTGGCCGGAAAAGGCGTAGAAATCGCAGTCCAGCGACTGCACGTCGGTCGACTGGTGCGCAATCGCCTGGGCGCCGTCGACCAGCACGGGTATGCCGCGGGCATGGGCGCTGGCGACGATCTGCCGCACCGGATTCACGCTGCCCAGTGCATTCGATACATGGGTGATGGCGACCAGGCGCGTGCGCTGGCCCATGAGTTTCTCCAACTCATCCAGCAGCAGTTCGCCACGCTCGTTGATCGGCGCCACACGCAGGAAGGTTCCGCTGCGTTCGCAAAGC
>JAUPLK010000016.1 GCA_030836925.1 Pseudomonadota bacterium | reverse complement strand
GGGTGCTTCTCGAAAAGATGGCTCACAAAGACCCTGATAGGTGCCTTGTCGGACAAGATCGCGCCCTCCACTCAATTTATGGGCGACATACTACAGTTCCTGTTGCCCACAGTCCCGACAGCATTACACTCCCGGTCCAGATGCGCCTGCTCATATACAACATTCGCTATGCCATCGGCGCCGGGGCCCCGCCGCAAATGCCGGTACCAGGGGCAGGTTACCTCTTTGGCGCACCCGGAAACCTCGACAACATCATAAATTTTGCCAAGTCCGTCACGCCGGATGTCGTGGGACTGATCGAGGTGGATGTCGGCTCGGTACGCAGCGGCGGCGTCAATCAGGCCGAGGTCATTGCCGATGCCCTGGGTCATTACTCCAGCTACGAGTGCAAGTATGGCGAAGAGTCACTGAACCAGTTGCTGCCCATATTGCGCAAGCAGGCCAACGCCTTTCTGGCCGCGCCCTCCATTGTCGGCGAGCGGTTTCACTACTTCGACACCGGCATCAAGCGGCTGATCATCGAGCTGGAACTCGACGGCGTGATCATTTTCCTGGTGCACCTGTCCCTGAAGTACCGGCACCGGCAGGAGCAGCTCCGCTATCTGTATGAACTCACATCAAGGGCAAAGAAGCCCGTCATCGTTGCCGGCGACTTCAACACGTTCTGGGGAGAGAGTGAAATGTTCCTGTTCATGAAGGCCGCGGGTCTGCGCAGCGCCAACGTCGACGGACTGCCCTCCTATCCCAGCAAATCACCGCGCA
This sequence comes from Pseudomonadota bacterium, assembly GCA_030836925.1. GTDB lineage: Bacteria > Pseudomonadota > Gammaproteobacteria > Steroidobacterales > SHZI01. The sequence goes on along the minus strand of JAUPLK010000016.1, from coordinate 11,369 downwards.
TGGAACTCGACTTTGTACTGTATGGTGAAGGAATAGACATCACGTCGTTTGAGATCCCGCATGTCATCTATTCCGACCATCTGCCGCTGATCTGTGACTTTCAGCTGAGGTAATCGCGATGCAATCATCAACGGGCAGTGTGCTTCTGTCACTCATGCACTGGCGGCTGGAGAGTGATGTAAACGGCATCGGCTGGTTGTGCTTTGACCGGCAGGGTGCGGGTGCAAACACACTGTCCGCCGAAACGATGGCGGAGCTCGAGACCTGTCTCGACGCACTCGAAAAATCCGGCCTCAAGGGTCTCGTGATCCATTCCGGCAAGGCTCGCGGCTTCATCGCCGGTGCCGACATCAACGAGTTTCCGGCACTGGACTCCGAGGCACGTGCATACGCTGTAACACGGCAGGGACAACACATTCTCGCCCGGCTGGAAGCCCTGCCCTTTCCCAGCGTCGCTGTATTGCACGGCTTCGCCCTGGGTGGCGGCCTGGAACTGGCGCTGGCCTGTACACGACGACTTGCGATCGAGGGCAACGAACCGGTTTTCGGACTGCCGGAGGTACAGCTCGGCCTGCATCCGGGCTTCGGCGGCACCGTGCGGCTGACACGCCTTGTGGGCGTGCGTCAGGCAATGGACTTGATGCTGACCGGACGGTCGATACGTCCGGCCCAGGCGAAGAAGCATGGCCTGGTTGATGCCGTGGTCAGCGAGAACAACTGGCGGCATGTCGCCGTGTTGATGCTCACCGACGGCAGTCAGAGCGGTCCGGCACCATGGCTTGACCGGCTTCTTGCCATGTCCCTGTTCCGCCCGAAGCTCGCACAACGACTTCGGCACAAGGTCAGCACGAAAGCCCCTGAGGAGCACTACCCCGCCCCGCATGCGCTGATCGCACTGTGGGAAAAACACGGCGGCAAGGCTACTGCCGCTGCCTATGACGCCGAGGCGGAATCATTTGCCCGGCTGGTCATGACCCCGACCTCACGCAATCTGGTGCGGGTTTTTTTCTTGCGCGAACGCCTGAAGAAGCTGGTAGTGGACACCACTCCGGCAAAGCGGGTTCATGTCATCGGTGCCGGTGTGATGGGTGGCGATATCGCGGCATGGTGTGCGCTGCGCGGACTTGAGGTCAGCCTGCAGGACCGGGAACTGAAGCTGATCGAACCGGCCCTCGAGCGGGCCCGCAAGCTTTTCGAGCGAAAAGTCAGGCAACCGGATGCCCTCGCTGCCGCAACTGCCCGTCTCAAGGCGGACCCGGATGGCCGGGGCGTGGCCGAAGCGGACGTGGTAATCGAGGCTGTCTTTGAAGACCTGACGGTAAAGCGGCAACTCTTTGCACGCGTCGAACCGCAACTGAAAGCCGGCGCGATTCTGGCAACCAACACCTCGAGCATCCGCCTTGAGGATCTGGGCAACGGACTCAAGGATCCCGGCCGGCTGATCGGATTGCATTTCTTCAACCCGGTGGCAAAGCTGCCGCTGGTCGAGGTGGTGGCAGCACTGGCCAGCAGCAGGGCTGCGGTGGACGCAGGTATTGGCTTCACCCGGCAGATCGGCAAACTGCCACTGCCCTGCCGCAGTCATCCGGGATTCCTGGTCAATCGCATTCTCGCGCCCTATATCGCCGAGGCCCTCGAACTGCTTCGGGAAGGCGTTCCCCCTGCCGAGATCGATCTGGCCGCAACCGATTTCGGCATGCCAATGGGTCCCATCGAACTGGCAGACTCGGTGGGGCTTGATGTGAGCGCGCATGTGGCGCGGATTCTCGCTCCGGTGATTGGCCGGGGGATTGCCCCGGAAATCGAGGAACTCGTGCGCCAGAAGCATCTGGGGCTGAAGTCCGGCCAGGGCTTCTATACCTACCGTGAACGAAAGCCGGTACGTCCTGCGCTGCCCCCGGGCAGTTCGGATGCCGGGGTGCAGGACCGGCTGATCCTGGCCCTGCTCAACGAAGCGGCCAACTGCCTGCAGGAAGGCATCGTGGCAGATGCCGACCTGATCGATGCCGGTGTGATCTTCGGCACGGGGTTCGCCCCCTTCCGTGGCGGACCGCTACACCATGCGCGGCAAACCGGTGTCGACACGGTGATCAGTCAGCTCACCGAACTTGCCGCACGACATGGTTCACGTTTTCAGCCCTCACCCGGCTGGAAACTTCTGGACAACTGACGTCACAGATTCCACACGCACGTTCTTCCGCCCCGCAAAAGCTTGCGGTTACAATGATCCCGATGTCTGACCTTATCCTCACTGAAAACATCCTGCGACGTTTTTCCCCACTCGACAGTCTCAAGAGGGAGAACATTGCGGCGCTCGCAAAAAAAATGGAGATCAGGTCCCTGGAAAGCGGCAAGACGCTGCTGCGGGAGGGAGATACCGACAAGCGTACTTACTACCTGGTGTCGGGCACGCTGGAACTGGCCGATCGCAGCAACAACCTCAGGTTGCTGCGCGCCGACAGCGCCGATGCCCATAACCCCATAACCCCGTTGTTGCCGCGGCGCTATACCGTCAAGGCGGTTGACCACGTGGAGTACCTGTCAGTCGACACCGAACTGCTGGACGTCATGCTGACCTGGGACCAGACCGGCAGCTACGAGGTCAATGAACTGCAAGGCGACGAACAAGGTGGTTCGGATGACTGGATGACGACCCTGCTGCAGACCCGTGCCTTCCATCGCATTCCACCGGCAAACATCCAGGCCATCTTCATGCGCATGCAGAAGGTGAACTACAACGCCGGCGACGTCATCATCAAGCAGGGTGAGGAAGGCGACTATTTCTATGTCATCACCCGTGGCCAGTGCACGGTGACACGTGAGACGCCGCTCAACAAGGAAGGCATCAAGCTCGCCGAACTGGGTGTCGGCGATACCTTCGGCGAGGAAGCGCTGATATCCCACAACCGGCGCAATGCCACGATCACCATGCAGACGGATGGCGCGGTGATGCGCCTCGGCAAGCAGGATTTCAATACCCTGCTGAATGAGCCGATGACCACATGGGTAGACCGTGACGAAGCGCAGGGAATCGTCGCCAAAGGCGGCAAGTGGCTTGATGTACGCCTGCCGAGCGAATTCGAGGCGCACCACGAACCCGGCGCAATCAACATCCCGCTTTACTTCATCCGGCTGAAGCTCAGCACGCTGGATCCGAAAACGCCCTACATCGTCTGCTGTGACACAGGGCGACGCAGCTCCGCAGGCGCATTTGTCCTCAATGAACGGGGCTTTGATGCGCGGGTGTTGCGCGGTGGACTGAACCTGGCTGACTGAACACCGACGCTCACATCGTATGCGTCGGCTTGTCACCACCCAGGGCACCGGCCAGATAATTCTCTATTTTCTTCTGCGTTGAGCCACCGTCCTGGTCGCTGAACTGGACACCGATGCCGGCAGTGCGCTTGCCCTGTGCGCCTTTCGGCGTCACCCAGATCACGCGGCCCGCGACCGGGATCTTTTCGTCCTCACCCATCACGTTGAGCAGCATGAAGACTTCATCACCGATGCGGTAGCTGGTGCTGGTGGGAATGAAAAGGCCGCCATTGCGTACAAACGGCATGTACGCCAGATAGAGAGCACTCTTGTCCCTGATGGTGAGCGTGAGCAGTCCTGGCCTTGTCATGACGTTACCTTGTGTACCCCGCTCCACCGTACCACCACAGAAGCAGCTCCGCCCACTGCAGTTCCGCATTCAGCGGCCGATCCCGCAGGCGGTTCACCTCATTGAGCTGATCCAGATACTCGCAGCAGGCCCTCATGTTCAGGCGGGTGTGCTGAATTTTCAAGTGTGCTTTCGCTGCCGGTTCGGAAATATTCATTGCCTCGCGTACAAGGGCCGCAACCTGCCAGTAGAGCCAGCGCATACACAGGCCAGTGTCCAGTTTGGCCCAACGGCGCGCCACCGTGCCGGGCGGGATTTCACGTTGCACGATCTTTTCCAGCTCAGCCGCCAGTCTTGCGGCTTCCTTGCCAAAGTCGGTACGCAGCAGTGACCGCGCGGCAAGCGGCGCGCGACTCGCGAAACCGAGCGCCACTTCTGCACCACTGTCCTCCGGGTGGGTACGTCGTAGCCAGGCCAGCCCGGCCGACCACTCCGGGGGTACCAGCCGCACCCGCTCACAGCGGCTGAGGATGGTGGCTGGCACCCGCGTTGGCGAGTCACAGACCAGCAGGATCGTTGCAGAGCCTGGTGGCTCCTCGATCGTCTTCAGCAGGCAGTTGGCGGCCTGCGGCTGCAGCCGATCAGCTGGGCAGATGATCGCCACCTTGTGCCCTCCCCGATGACTGGTGAGTTCCAGCCGGGCGATCACGTCCCGCATCTGCTGGATCTTCAGCACCTTGCTATCCTCTTCCATGCTGACGGAAAAGAAATCCGGGTGCGGCACCCCCGGCAAGGCATCGGGCTCGATGTCTGCATCCGGCTCCCAGTCCATCCGCAACAGCTGTGCCGCCGACCACAGCGCAAAATGGCGCTTCCCCACACCCGGTGGACCATAGATCAGCTGGGCCTGCGGAGGCTGCGCTCGCTGCAGACGCGACTGGAGCTGCCGGGCGGGCGACTCCAGCCATGGCATATTGTCTATAAGACCCATATAAACAGTACTTTGAATATCTTTTCCAGAACTCATCTGAATAGCGATTCTTGCAAGACGCGACGAATCTCCGCCTGCACTTCCGGCAAGGAACGCGCCGCATTGATCACGCGAATACGCCCGGGCTGTGCCTGGGCGAGCTCGAGATAGCGTGCCCGCACCCGCCTGAAAAACGGACCGGCCTCGCGCTCGAAACGGTCGCGATCACCGCGCCCGGACTGCCGCTCAGCCGACACCTCCAGGGGCACATCCAGCAACAGGCTCAGGTCTGGACGCAACCCGCCCGTGACGAGCTGATCCAGCGCATCGATGGTCGCACCCGGGATACCGCGGCCACCCCCCTGGTAGGCATGACTGGCATCGGTAAACCGGTCGCAGACCACCCAGCGACCTGATTGCAGTGCAGGCAGGATAACCGTCTCCACGTGAGCCGCCCGGGCTGCGAACAGCAGCAGCAGTTCAGCCATCGGCACGATTTCGTTGCCGGGCTGGAGCAGCAACTCCCGAATCCTTTCACCCAGCGGAGTTCCGCCCGGCTCCCGTGTCAACAGCACATCATGCCCGGCACCTTGTAGCTCTCCGGCCACAAAGGCGAGGTTGGTGGACTTGCCCACGCCTTCGATACCTTCGACGGTAATCAGGCGCCCGGTCATTGGTGCTGGCTTGTTCATTGTCTGGGTTGAGCCTTTAACGCGGCAAGATACAGCCGAACGGCCTTCTGGTGCTCGGCCAGCGTGGTGCTGAACCGATGACTACCATCACCTCTGCCCGTTGCGACGAAGAACAGGGCCGTACCGGGGGCGGGATGCGCCGCGGCCAGCAGGGCGTCCACGCCCGGCGATGCGATGGGCGTGGGTGGCAGACCAGGTCTCGTATAGGTATTCCAGGGCGTATCCGTCTCGAGGTGACGCCGGGTGAGATTGCCATCGAATTGCGCGCCAAGTCCGTAGATCACGCTGGGGTCGGTCTGCAGCAACATTCCCTTTTCAAGGCGGCGCATGAAGACACCTGCAATCAGTGGTCGTTCTGCGGCGAGCGCGGTCTCACGCTCGATGATTGACGCCAGCACCAGCAACTCTTGGGAGCTGCGCAGTGGCAGGCCAGGTTCCCTGCCCTCCCAGGCCGTGCTCAAGGCGTCTTGCATGGCTGCATGTGCCATGCGCAACAGGTCAGCATCGGTCGTCCCGCGCGGAAACAGGTAGGTTTCCGGGAGAAATTGCCCCTCGGCACTCGGAAAACCAAGTCCAAGCTGCCCGGCCAGGGCCGTGGCGTCAGCAGGCGCAAGCGTCTTCCTGATGGCTGCCGACTTGTGCAGGGCGGCCACTGTTTCCATGACGGTCCAGCCTTCCACCAGTGTGAAGCTGTGCAGCCGGACACGACCCGCAACCAGTTCGGCCAGCAAGGCATGCGCAGTGAGCCCGGTGTTGAGGACATACTCGCCAGCCTTGATCCGGCTGGCCTGACCACTCAATCGACCGTACAGGGCGAGTACGCCGGGTACGGAAATGATGCCATCGGCAGCCAGTTGCTGCGCGACGCTGCCCAGAGACGCGCCGGCCGGCACTTCAAGCCGATATCCATCCGCACTCACGGGCAGCGGGGTGTACAGATAACTGCGCAGCCAGAAGCCACCGGCAACGATCGCCAGTGCCATCGCACCGCCCAATATCAGCAGCTGCCGGCGCACTCGTACACACCCAGATTCACGAGTTGCCCAGCCAGGCTCCGCGTCACCGGACCGGGACTCCACCGACGCCCCTCCAGTTGCACCACCGGCCGTATCCCGATCAGCGCGTTGCTGATGAACACCTCGTCCGCCTCCAGCAGGACTTGCCTTGTCACGGCTGTCTCGCTGGCCTCGATGCCGTTCCCGCGCGCCTGCTGCAGGATCACGCGACGCATCACGCCACTGATACCCGCGTGGGTAACCGCAGGCGTCCACAGACTGCCACCGGTAACCAAAAATACATTACTGGCGGTGCCACCCGTCAGCAGTCCCAGTTCATCGCACATCAGACCCTCGGCAATCGATGCATCCTGCCATTCAGCACGGGCAAGCACCTGCTCGAGGCGACACAGCGTCTTGAGCCCCGCAGTAACCGGATTGCGTCCGGCGATGGTCGCACACCAGCGCACCCGGATCTGCGTCGATTGCTGGACCGCCTGACTTTGCACACCCCAGGCCACGGTCGGGGCCTGTCGCTGCGGCGGCGCGTAGCCGCGGGGGCCCGGCCCGCGGGTCAGGATCAGTTTCATCACGCCCTCATCGATCCCGGCTGCAGCAACCGTCAGCTGCCCATGCAGCTTGTCGCGCTCCGGTGCCGGCAAGCCGAGACGGGCCGCACCGGCATACAACCGGTCCAGATGCAGATCCAGAAATCGCGGGGTGTAACGGCGGATCGCCATGGTTTCGAAGAGGCCGTCCCCATAGGTCAGGCCGCGATCGGTGATATCGATCAGCCGCCCGGGTACGCCATTGATCCAGAACTGCTCCATGGACTGTCAGGTCTCCAGCGCGAGCAGCATGCCCTTCGCCTTGGCGCGGGTTTCCTCGAGTTCCCGCTCCGCGACGGAATCGGCAACGATGCCACTGCCCGCCGAAAGTGCAAACATCTCGCCACGGACCTGAATCGTGCGGATGAGAATATTGAAATCACAGCTGCCGTCGTGATTCAGGTATCCCATCGAACCGGTATACGGGCCGCGTGCCTGCGTCTCCAGATCGCGGATGATCTCCATGCAGCGCACCTTCGGGCATCCGGTGATCGTACCGCCCGGGAAAACCGCTCTCATCAGCATGCCTGGCGTGACATCAGGTCGCAGTTCGCCACGGATGTTGGAGACGATGTGGTGGACATGGGCATAGGATTCGACTGTCATCAGTTCGTCCACGCTTATCGTGCCGGGCACGCAGACCCTGCCGAGATCGTTGCGCTCGAGATCGATCAGCATCACGTGCTCCGCGCGTTCCTTGGCATTGCCGAGCAGGGTACTGCGTCGCTCATCCTCCAGTTCCGCAACACCGGCCCGCGGCCGCGTTCCGGCGATGGGCCGGGTCTCGACTCGCCCCCGGCTGACCCGCACCAGCCGCTCCGGCGATGAACTGACAATTGCCTGCTCGCCAAACGTAGCCAGGCCTGAAAACGGTGCCGGATTGACCTCGCGCAGCCGCCGGTAGATCTGCCAGGGCTGGACCCCCGCCTGCAGCTTACCGCTCCATTGACGGGCCAGGTTGACCTGAAAAACATCGCCGGCGCTGATCAGATCACGCGCCCTGGCGACTGCAGTCAGGAACTCGTCCGGGTCCGGCTCGGCGATATTTGCTGCCAGCTGTTGCGCTTCGGCAGCCGCAGGCCCTCTGGCTGCGCTGATCGCTTCGATATCCGCAGTGACCTGCATGATGGCTGCCTCATGGCCGGGCTCACTCGACAACCAGAGCTGGCCACTGTCGCGGGCACGGATCAGCGCGACCGGCACACGCACAGCCAGCGCAACCGGGAAACCGGGCAGTGCCGCAGGCTGTACGGTCGGCTCCGTCTCGCGGACCAGTTCATAGGCCAGAAATACAAACCAGCCGCCCCTGAACGGCAATTCCGGTAATGCCTCGTCCTGGGCACGGGCATGAGCATCGTCACCACGCTCTGCAGCCCACCAGGCATCCAAAGCGTTCAGAAAGCCCTGACCGGGTTGACCGGCGTGCTTTCCCGACAGTGTCCAGTGATCATCGAGGCGAAGTGACTCACCCGGGAATGCAAACAGGATATCGAAACGCCCCTGTGGCGTTCCGCCAGCAACGCTTTCCAGCAGGAAGGGATAACGCCCGGGCGCATGAACATGCAAATCGAGAAGATCGATATCCGCCGGCAGTGGCGTTTTGGTGGGCATGGACCGGATCACTGCCATTTAAGACCGCTACCGATGCATTGCCGGCGCGGCCGGCAACTGGAGCTCAGACGCGCCGGAAAATGAGGCTGCCGTTGGTGCCGCCAAAGCCGAATGAATTGCTCAACACCGCGTTGATCGACATCTTGCGTGCGGTATTCGGTACGTAATCCAGATCGCAGCCCGGTCCCGGACTGTGCAGGTTGATGGTCGGCGGTGCGACCTGATCGCGAATGGCAAGTATGCTGAACACCGCTTCGACCGCACCAGCAGCGCCCAGCAGGTGTCCGGTCGTGGACTTGGTGGAACTCACCGCCAGCCGGTCTGCGTGCGCACCGAAAACCGAGCGCACGGCGCGCGTTTCAGCCGCATCACCCAGCGGGGTGGAAGTACCGTGTGCATTGATGTACTGCAGATCTTCCGGATTCATTCTGGCGTCTTTCAGTGCGGCCCGCATGCTGGCCTGTGCACCATCGCCGGTCTCGGCCGGTGCCGTGATGTGATGCGCATCGGCACTCATGCCAAAACCCACGACCTCGGCCAGGATCTGCGCACCCCGCCGGCGCGCCGCCTCATATTCCTCAAGCACCAGGCAGGCCGCGCCATCGCTGAGCACGAAACCGTCCCGGTCAGTGTCCCACGGACGGCTGGCACCCTGCGGATCGTCATTGCGCTGGGAGAGCGCGCGAGCCGAACAGAAACCACCGAGGCCCAGTGGCGTGAGCCCATGCTCTGCCCCGCCGGCCAGCATGACGTCAGCATCGCCATAGGCGATCAGGCGGGCAGCCATGCCGATGCAGTGGGTGGACGTGGTGCAGGCGCTCACCAGCGCGATGTTCGGACCACGGAAATCGTACTGGATCGAAATATGGCCGGAAATCATGTTGATGATGCTGGCCGGGACAAAGAACGGGGAAATCTTGCGCGGCCCGCCTTCGGTGTAGCGGACAAAATTGCCCTCGATCGTGCCCAGCCCGCCGATTCCGGAACCAATGGCCACGCCGACCCGGTCAGGTGCATAAGCCGCAGATGCCAGGCCGGCATGTGCAACCGCCTGCTGTGCCGCCGCGATGCCAAAATGGATGAACGGATCCATTTTTTTCTGCTCTTTGGGCGGGATGTACTGGCTCGCATCGAAGTTGCGGATGCTGCCACCGATCGTCGTCGAGAACTGACTGGCGTCAAAATCGGTGATCGGACCAATACCACTGCGACCGGAAACCACCTGCGCCCAGGCGGTCTCCACATCATTGCCTACGGGAGCAATGATTCCCATGCCGGTAACGACGACGCGACGGCTGGACATGCCGGTCTACCCTCGAAACAAAGCGGACTGAAGTGCCCCGGGAGCGGAAACGAAGCTCAGGATGCAGCAGCCCGCTGGGTGATGTAGTCGATGGCCTGCTGAACCGTCTTGATCTTCTCGGCATCCTCATCCGGAATTTCGGTCTCGAACTCTTCTTCGAGCGCCATGACCAGCTCAACCGTATCCAGGGAATCCGCGCCAAGGTCATCCACAAACGAGGCCTTGTTGGTGACTTCTTCTTCCTTCACACCGAGCTGTTCGGCAACGATGCTCTTGACCTGTTCCTCAATGCTGCTCATGTCTCTATGTCCTCTTCTCGTGAGTCCTAAAACGGCGGTACCCGGCGTGTCTCCGCCAGAATGAGTGCCCCAACGGGCGGGTATTCTAGGTTAAGCCTACCGGTCAATCTAGCATTGCAAAAAAAACCTTGTTCAGACCCGGAAATCCGGATCAGGGCATGACCATACCGCCGTTGACATGCAGGGTCTCTCCGGTCACATAGCTGCCGGAGCGCCCGGCCAGAAACAGTGCTGCCGCTGCCACGTCATCTACCGTGCCCAGACGCTGCAGGGGTACGCGCGCCTCGAGCTCCTTGCGCTGGGCCTCGGCGAGTCCTGCGGTCATGTCGGTGGAGATGAAGCCCGGCGCAATGACGTTGACGGTGATGCCACGGCTGGCCACCTCGCGGGCCATGGCCTTGCTGAAACCGATCATGCCGGCCTTCGCTGCCGCATAGTTGGTCTGGCCCGGGTTGCCCATCACGCCAACCACCGACGAGATATTGATGATCCGGCCGTGGCGGGCCTTGAGCATGCCGCGCATGAATGTCTTGCAGGTCAGGAACACGGCGGAGAGGTTGGTGTCGATCACCGCCTGCCATTCTTCCTCCTTCATGCGCATCAGCAGATTGTCGCGCGTGATGCCCGCATTATTGACCAGAATGCTGATCGCACCTTCGTTGGCACTGATATCCGACTCGACCGCGCTGACAGCCGACGACTGCGAAGCATCCAGCACCACCCCCCTGCCCGCGATGCCATGCGCCTGGAACCTGGCCGTGATCGCCGCAGCACCTTCTGCGGTGGTCGCGGTACCGATCACCGTCGCACCAGCCTGCCCGAGCAGATCGGCAATGGCCGCGCCTATGCCGCGCGTGGCGCCGGTAACGAGCGCCCGCTCACCGGCAAGTGAAAAGAGTGCAGCTGGCTTGTCCAAGTCTCATCTCCGGAATATCAGGGTGTTCATTATAGACAGGGCTTGCAGAGTTGCTCCGCCTTCAGCCACGCAGCCTCCGCACAGCGGCTTCAGCGGCCACAAACAGGAATCCACCCGCCGCACCCCACAGGTGTGCATCGATGATGACGGGGGCGCCGATCATTTCGGTGGACAGGGGAACGGCACCGCTCGCCTGCTCCCAGGCCAGCTTTGCAATCCAGATCGCAAGCAGCACCCAGCCAGCCCGATCGCCCTGCCTGATCCAGTCCAGTGCACCGATGATCAACAGGCCATGCAATGCGCCCGACATGCCCACACACCAGTTCACTTCCGGGCTGAAAAGATACAGACCGACGTTGCTGCTGACTGAA
>JAUPLK010000155.1 GCA_030836925.1 Pseudomonadota bacterium | reverse complement strand
ACGGTTGGCCTTGTCGTAAGAGGACTTGAAGATGAAGGGCACACCGAAACGACGCGCCATGTCCCGCAGCTGGCCGGCCGTCTCCACCGCCAGCGTCTCGCTTTCGACCACGCAGGGTCCGGCGATCAGGAACAGCGGCTGGTCGGCGCCAACTTCGAAATCCAGCAGCTTCATGCCCGGGCCGCGGCCGGCAGGGCCTGGGTACGGAATTTGCGGGCTGCCGCGACAAAACCCGTGAACAGCGGGTGGCCGTCACGCGGGTTGGACTGGAACTCCGGATGGAACTGGCAGGCCAGGAACCAGGGATGATCGGGCAGCTCGATCATCTCGACGAGGCCATCGATGGAAAAACCGGCAAACACCAGACCTGCGTTGCTGAGCTGTTCCAGATAGGTGTTGTTGAACTCGAAGCGATGCCGGTGACGCTCGCGAACCGTCTCGGTACCGTAGAGATCGTGCGCCAGTGTTCCTGCCTGCAGGCGACACTCCTGGGCGCCGAGCCGCATGGTGCCACCGAGATTCGATTCAGCGTCGCGCTTCTGCAGGCTGCCGTCGCGGTCCTGCCACTCGGAGATCAGCGCGATCACTGGATGCGGATTGCGCGGGTCAAACTCGGTGCTGTGCGCACCGGTGAGCTTCAGCACATTGCGCGCATATTCGATCACCGCCACCTGCATGCCGAGACAGATGCCCAGATAGGGCACACCGTTCTCGCGCGCGTAGCGCACAGCCGCAATCTTGCCCTCGATGCCCCGCTCGCCGAAACCGCCGGGCACCAGGATGGCATCGACGTCGGCCAGCGCACCCAGACCATTCCGCTCGAGGTCCTGCGACTCGATGTAGCGGATGCGGACCCTGGTGCGCGTCCTGATGCCGGCATGCATCAGCGCCTCGGTCAGGGAGATGTAGGCATCGCGCAGATCGACATACTTGCCGACCATGGCGATGGTCACCTCGGCCTCCGGGTTCCTGCGTGCGGCCACCACCGCGTCCCATTCACCCAGATCGGCGACCGGCACGCTGAGGCCCAGACGCTCGACGATGATGGCGTCGAAGCCCTGGCTGCGGAAGGCAGCCGGCAGCTTGTAGAGATCGTCGACATCGACCGCCGAAATCACCGCGCGCTCCGGCACATTGGTGAACAGCGCGATCTTGCGACGCTGCTCCTCGGGCAGGGCTTTTTCGGACCGGCACACCAGCACATCGGGCTGTATGCCGATCGAGCGCAGTTCCTTGACGGAGTGCTGGGTCGGCTTGGTCTTGATCTCCGACGAGGAAGGAATGTACGGCACCAGCGTCAGATGCACGTATACGCAGTGCTGCGGGCCCAGGTCGAATCCGAACTGGCGGATCGCCTCGAGAAACGGCAGCGACTCGATGTCACCGACGGTACCGCCAATCTCGACGATGCAGATGTCGGCATCACCGGCACCCAGCCGGATGCAGCGCTTGATCTCGTCCGTGATGTGCGGGATGACCTGTACCGTCGCGCCCAGGTAGTCACCCCGGCGCTCCTTGGCGATCACGCTGCCGTAGATCCGCCCGGTGGTGAAATTGCTGTTGCGCCCGGTGGTGGTGCGCACGAAGCGTTCGTAATGGCCCAGGTCGAGGTCGGTCTCCGCACCATCGGCGGTCACGAAGACTTCGCCATGCTGGAACGGGCTCATGGTGCCCGGATCGACATTGAGGTAGGGATCGAGCTTGACCATCGCGACCTTGAGGCCGCGGGCTTCGAGGATCGCGCCGAGCGAGGCGGCGGTTATGCCCTTGCCCAGCGAGGAAACGACGCCGCCAGTCACGAAAATATAGCGGGGCATGGGCCCATCTCCGCCGACCGACAGCACCATACCTTCCTGCAGGTGAGGCCCGGGATCGGCTGCAAACACAATAGCCAGTTTCAGCAACAGACAGAACGCATGCCTCACCGGCTGGACAAAGCGGGCAAGGCGACGAAAGCCTGGGCTGGACTCTCCAAGAAGGAGGTAGATGGGGAGGAAAAGTTACCAGATCGCACCACGGCGAACAATGCGGGATTCAGACGATTGCGGCGTGACCTGCCCAGACCAGAACGGCGCCCGCCTCGTCGGACCTGGCCATAGCCCAGTCAGCCAGCCACAAGTCACCGACGGCCATCAGCTCGCCACCGACATAGATCAGCGGAATATGGCCGCGCATCCACGGCAACACGGCGTGCTTCTGGAACAGGTACTTCAGCGTGCGGTGGTGTGGATCGCCGTCACCGCGTATCGCCTCACCGCCAGAGCGAAACGCCACCCTCATCCCGCCGCCGAGTATCCGCGCTGCCAGACCGGCGCCGGTCGCTGGCTGCAGGCGCAGCTGTCCGCGTGGACCACCCAGCTGCAGTTCACCCGCCCCGCTCCAGTCATGGCTCTCCGCCAGGCCGGCCACCGGCCTGGCCTCGATCAGATACAGTCGCTCGCGATAGCGCCGGACCTCGTAGCCAGACCAGGCGAGCACCGGATGGCGATCGGCCCGGGCGTCCAGCAGCTGCTGCAGGCCCGCGTTAAGACGCTGTTCGGGTGGCATGCACCAGCCCCGTCGCCGCACCAGACTGCGCAGCAGATTGCGCTGCCGCGCCGGGTCGAGTGCGCGAAAAGGCGGCAATGCCACGACCTCCCCCTGCATGACAGCCCGCTCATCGATCTGTGCCAGATCTTCCAGCAGATCGGCCGCCTCGCCGGCCAGCCGCGCGCTGCGCCCCGCTGCCCGGGCCGCCGCTGGCCAGCGCAAACGCAATGCCGGGATGACCTGGGCGCGCAGATAGTTCCGGTCCAGCGCGAGATCAGCGTTCATCGGGTCATCGACCCAGCCCAGCCCATGCGCTTGCGCATAGGCCTCGATGCTCGCGCGCGACACACTTAGCAGCGGCCGACACAGTCTCCCGGCAGAAAAATCGCTGCTTGCAGGAATGCCGGACAGGCCACTCACACCGGAACCGCGCAGCAGGTGCAGGAGCACCGTCTCAAGCTGGTCATCTTCATGGTGGGCGGTCAGCAGCCACTCGCCGGGCCGGATCCCGGCACGGAAGGCCGCATAGCGCGCATCCCGCGCCGCGGCCTCGATACCATGTCCGGCATCCCTCGCCGTCACCACCTGCCGCAGCTGCAGTGGCACGTCCAGCGCCGAACAAAGCCGTGCGCAATGACGCGCCCACGCATCCGCGCCGGATTGCAGACCATGATCGACATGTACCGCGCGCAGCTGCCAACGGGCGCGCTCACGCAGCCCGGCCAGCGCATGCAGCAATACGGAGGAATCGCGACCACCGCTGAGCGCGACACACAGGGATGTCCCGTCCGGAATCGACTGCCTGAGGCTGTGCGGAATATCTGCAGGCTGGCTGCTCATCTGCTGACCAGCATCGGCTCAGCCGGGCTCAGCTCTCGCGGAAACTGCCATAGGAAGCCAGCCGCGCCGCGCGTCGCCGCAACAGCTCGTTGACATCCACGGCATCGAAATCCCGCATATGCCTGACGAGCGCGCCGCGTATGGACTCGGCAGTGACTGCCGGATCACGATGGGCACCGCCCAGCGGTTCACGCACCACCTCGTCGACCAGCCCGAGTTCGCGCAGCCGCGGTGCCGTGACACCCATGGCCTCGGCAGCCAGCTCGGCTTTTTCGGCGCTCTTCCACAGGATACTGGCGCAACCTTCCGGCGAAATGACCGAATAGATGCTGTACTCGAGCATCAGCACACGATCGGCGACGCCGATCGCCAGTGCGCCGCCGGAACCGCCTTCACCGATCACGATGCTGATGATCGGCACCTTGAGGTGGGCCATCTCGAACAGGTTGCGGGCAATGGCTTCACTCTGCCCGCGCTCTTCGGCGCCGATGCCGGGATAGGCACCCGGCGTATCGATGAAGGTGACCACCGGCAGCCGGAATTTCTCGGCCATGCGGAACAGTCGCAGCGCCTTGCGATAACCCTCCGGCTTCGGCATGCCGTAATTGCGACGTACCCGCTCTTTGGTGTCCCGACCCTTCTGCTGTCCGATATACACCACCGGCTTGCCATCCAGGCGTCCCAGTCCGGCCACCATCGCCGGATCATCGGCAAACATGCGATCGCCATGCAGTTCCTGGAATTCCGGACTGATGATGCCGAGGTAGTCGAGCGTATAGGGACGCAGCGGGTGACGGGCGAGCTGGGCGATCTGCCAGGCTGAAAGGCTGGAAAAAATGCTGCGCGTAAGCGCATCGCTCTTCGCTTTCAGGCGCGCAATCTCGTCGCTGATATTGACCTCGGAGTCGTCGCCCACGAAGCGCAGTTCGTCGATCTTGGCCTCGAGCTCTGCGATCGGCTGTTCAAAATCCAGAAATTTCAGAACCATGACTCCCTGCTATATCCGCTGCGCAGCCACACTAAACCGGCGCACGCATGCCTTACAAGCCATCCCGACAGCCCGGTCACTGACCCGGCCCCTCATATACAAAACGGAAACCGTCGTTGCCAACCAGTTCCGACAGGCGCTCGCGCAGCTCACGCGCGGGCCGGATCGACCACTCGACACCCAGCGACAACCGTGCCTGGCTGCCTCCATGACGGTAATGCACGGTGACCGCGCAACGGCCCGGCCGGTGCGGCTCCAGTACATTCTTCAGCACTTCAGTCGTCAGATGGCGTTCCACATCCGTGCGCCAGCGCAGCAGCAGGCCGGTCGCGCGGGCCTCGACCAGACGGTCCAGATCGTGCACATCTTTTGCGGCAATACGCCAGCCGTTGATGAACTCGTCAAAACGCACCGAGCCGCTGACTGCCACCAGCGCCTGGCTGCCGAGCAAGTGGCGCCAGCGGTCATAGGCTTC
>JAUPLK010000154.1 GCA_030836925.1 Pseudomonadota bacterium | reverse complement strand
TCAATCCGGATTTCCTGGTCGAAGAGGGCGTCATCGATCCCGAGGACCGGGAGCTGTTCTGGTACGCGGAGACTGCCGAAGAAATCTGGCAGGGAATCCTGCACTGGTACGCAAGCACAGGACTTTGAACATGGATAGGGATACCGCGATAAAGATGGCGCAACACGCCATCAAGGCAAAGAACAAGAGGCTGGTGGATGCGGTGCTGCAGATCAGGGCGGAGCGCGACAAGCTGCCCGCTGCCGATGTGCCCGTTGCCGAATTGCCGCTGATCGCCGTCACCTGCGCGACCGGCTGGGAGTGTTATGCGGTCGTCGAGGAACTGACCAGGACGCTCAAGTATCGCGTGCGTGCGCTGTACCGTACGCCGGGCACGCAGGCGGCTGCGCGTCTCGAAGCGCTGTTCAAGAAGACCGAAGCCAGCCACCCGGGCCTGCTGAGCCTGCATGCCGGCGTCGACATGAATTCGGCAGAGAAGCTCACTGCAGCCTTCGCCGGCTGCGCCGGCGTGGTGCTCTACGTGACGGCCAACACCAGCAAGGCCGGCAAGATCACCAACCACGGCAACGATCCGGCCGGCGGCCGTGCAGCCGTGATGCGCCAGGTGCTCGCGGCGCTCGGCGCGCTCAGGGCCAATCCCTCGGTGACACACGTCATCACGCTGGTGTTTCCGCCCGACAAGGTGCATGGCATCGTCGATGGTGCACCCGAGGCACCCTGGTGGATACACCAGCGTCTGCGCATTTCGGATTTCCTGCGCGGGCAGGGCGTGAACGTTACCTGCATCCATCGGCCCGCGTACTACTACGCGATGCATCGCGTGGATTACACCGCGCAGACACAGTTCCGCGGCGACACCAAGCTGTCGAAGACCATGATCCGGGAAAACAACATACCGGGGATCAATGAGCCTGGCTTTCTCGTCAACTGGGTCGATGTGCGTGATGTCGGCAAGTGGGCGGGGACCTGCTTCGAATACCCGGAAGTTTTCTCCAACCAGGATTTCTCGATCGCCTCCTGCGCGCTGACCGGCAACCAGCTGGTCGAAATTGCGGAACGGACAAACAAGCACGGCACCAAATTCAGATACAAGCAGTTTCCACAGTGGCTGATGAAGAGCATCAGCTTCTTCAGCGAGGAAGTCGTCTATCCGCTGCGCTATGCGCAGTGGTACAACGACCAGACCAACGGCTACGACTTCGCCAGCGATGCCGATCTCGCCGACCTGGAGCGGATTCATCCCCGCTGGACTTTCGAGCAGAAACTCGAATCCTGGGGAATCACGGAAATAAAGCCGGGCAGTTCATGAGCGACACTTTTGAAATCGGCGGCTTCGACGAGGCGGTGCTCATCGTCCGCTCCCCCGAACCGCACCTGGCCTGCTGGCGGGATGCCGGTGGCTGGGTGTTGCAGCACCAGGGTGAGGTCGATCCGTGCCTGCTGCGTGGCTGGGGTCTGCCGGTGGCGACGGGCCGCGAATGGCGCCTTGGGCATCGCAACGGCAGCGTCGGTCATGTGCGGCTGATGCAGCTCGACAAGGCCGGGCCGCAGGCCGACATGCGCGCCGACGACCAGTGCTGGGATGCGGGCGGCATCTTCGATCTCAACGTGCGTGTCCGCGATGTCGCCGTGGCAGCCGATGCCTTGCACGCACTGCACTGGCATGGCGCCTCGCCGCCAATACGCTGGGATTTCGGTGGCCGGATCGTCAAGGAGTGGCTGACGCGCGGGCCGGACAACGTGCGGCTGGCGCTGATCGAACGTGTCGAGCCGCTGTTGCCCGAGGCCGAACAGCCGGTGGGCTTCGGGCCGGTATTCAACTCCAGCCAGATCGTGCGCGACATGGACGCGGCCCTGGATTTCTATTGCCGTGTGCTGGGTTTTCAGCGTGCCGTGTCATTCCAGACCGGACCCTTGCCGCCAGCCGCCAACGTGATGGGTCTGCCGCCCGGACTCGCGGCTCAGGCCAGTATCGATCTGCATATCCTGCACCCCAGAGGCGTGATGGAAGGTTCGGTCGAAATCGTCAGCGTGAGCGGCGCCGGTGGCCTGGACCTGTCGGACACCGCCAGGCTGCCGAACTTCGGCATGGCCCTATTGCGCCTGCCGGTGCGGGGCCTCAGTCTGCTGGCAGAACATCTGCTGCGGCAGGACTGGCCGCTGGCCATGCCGCCGACGCGGGTGACGCTCGCCCCCCATGGTGTGGTGGATCTGCTGGCCGTGCGCTCGCCCGAAGGCGCCTGGCTGGAGTTTTACGAAGTCGCGGTCTGAGAGGTCATCTGCATGAGTACAGCATCCGAATCCACTGCCCGGATCCGCGAGAAACTCCTGGCACTGCGTGCCGGCTATCGCGACCGGATCGACACCATCCATGCCCATGCCCGCAACCCGCTGGAACCGGATTCTTCGGAGCAGGCCGCCCAGCTCGGCAATGTCGCTGTGGTATCGGCGCTGGAAAACGAAGCCACGGCCGAGCTTGCGGCCGTCGATGCGGCACTGGCCCGGCTCGACGCCGGCACCTATGGCCGTTGCACGCAGTGCGGTGAGCCGATCAGTGCCGCCCGGCTCGCCGCACGGCCGGCATCTGCCGAATGCATGGAGTGCAAGAAGGACTGAGCGGATGAAGGCTGGCGTCGGCCTGCCCGGTGCCTTGCTGGCACTGCTCTACGTGGGCCTGGCGTCCTTGCCGATGCTGGTTGGCCACCTGAGCGGCATCGAGCCGCTGCGCCCGCTGGGCGAATTCGCAACGGCACTGGGACTGACAACGCTTGCCTTGTTGCACCTGCAGTTCCTGAGCTCCGGCCGCTACGAGAATCTGTCCGGGCGCATCGGCATCGATCGCACCATGGGCTTTCATCGCCTGGCGGCCGGCACGCTGCTGGTATTTGCCATCCTGCACCCGCTCGCTTATGCGATCGCCAGTGCCGCGGGTGATCCGGCGATGGTGGGGGACCGCCTGCTGAAGCTGCTGCTGAGCACCCGGCTGCGTACCGGCCTATTCGCGCTGGCCGGCCTTGTTGTCATCGTGGTTCTGGCCGTGCTGCGCACCCGGCCCTGGGTGCGTTATGAACTGTGGCGCGTTTCACACGGGCCACTGGCGGTCGTGGTCACGGCGCTGAGCGCGCATCATGCGGTGCTCAATGGGGCCTATACGGATGAAATTCCGCTGCGCCTGATCTGGGCTGCGCTGGCCGTGATGGCCGGTGCGGCAGTGCTGATCGCCTATGTTCTCCGTCCGCGGCGCATGTGGCGCGAGGGCTGGGTTGTCGAGCGCGTCAGACGGCTCGGTGAGCGGACAATCGAGATGATCCTGCGCGGGCCAGTCAGCACCGCACTGCGTTTCCGTGCCGGGCAGTTCATCTGGCTGAGCGTTGCGCCGAATCGTCCACCCTTTCACGATCATCCGTTCTCGATCGCATCGGCACCTGCAGAGCTGCCGCTGCTGCGGCTGGTGATCGGCGAGGTGGGCAACTGCACGCGCGGCTTTTTAGAGCTTGCATCCGGCACACGGGTGGCCATCGACGGTCCGCACGGCAGCTTCGTCCTGCCGCCGGGTGATGGTCCGGTCGTGCTGATCGCAGGGGGTGTCGGCATTGCGCCGATGTTCGGCATCCTGGCAGATGCGGCCGCAGGGAATGACCGGCGGCCATTTCGTCTGTTGTACGCTGCGCGGAGCCAGCAGGCCGTGGTGGACGCGGAGCGGCTTGATGCGTTGCGGGCGAGGCTGGATCTGGCGATCTGCTACCTGCTCCACGGCGGACCGCTGGATGTTCCGCATATCCGGGAGCTGCTCGCCGGCATCCGGCCGGATACCGCGGTCGCCATGCTCTGTGGACCACCACGCATGATGGAAATCGCCGCCGATGCCTTGCTCGATGCCGGTATGCGCGCAAGCGCCATCCATTACGAACGTTTTGATTTTGGTGCGGGCAGGGGCCGGCTCGATCACCGCAGGCGGCGTCAGGCGCTGTCGGTGTTCGCGGTGCTGCTGGTGCTGATGGGACTGTTCAGCCTGCGCGGGCCGTGATCAGGACTTGCGCCAGTCCCTGATATAGACATCGCGCTGCGGGAAGGGAATCGTGATCCCTTCACGCGCGAATGAGCGGTAGATCTCGCAGTTCATTTCGTGCAGCACCAGTCCACGCAATGCCGGCTCGGCGATCCACACCAGCAGCTCGAAGTCGATGCTGGACTGGCCAAAGGTTCGCAGGCGTATGCGCGGCTCCGGATCCCGGCAGACATTGGGATGCTCTGCCGATATCTTCAGCAGGCAGGCCATGACCTGGTCGATATCCGAGCCATAGGCCACGCCGATGGGCACACGCAGCCGGTACTTGACGTGCGGCCCGCCGGATTCGTTGACGATCTTGGCGCGGCCCATGATGCCGTTGGGGATGCTGATCTCCTCGTCATCGCGGGTCAGCAGGCGCGTGCTGCGCAGGCCGATGTGCGTGACCCGTCCGCGCTCTCCGGAATCCAGCACGATGTAGTCATCGATCCGGTAGGGCTGGTCGATGAGTATGGCGACCCCGGCAAACAGGTTGCCCAGCGTGTCCTGTGCAGCAAAGGAAAGTGCCAGGCCGACGATGCCGGCGGAAGCGACCAGGCCGGTCACGTTCACATCCCATGCCAGCAGGATCAGGTAGGCACCGACCAGCGCCATCACGATGCGCAGCAGGTTGTGCAGCAGTGGCAAGGTTGCGGGTCGTGCCCAGGCGGGCGGCGCTGGCCGGCGACTGGTGGTTTCCACGGCCAGGTACCCGGCGCGGATCGTTGCGCTGATCCAGACCAGCACCAGCAGGCTCATGACGGAGGCCGTCGTCAGCCGCGTCAGCAACGGCGTC
>JAUPLK010000153.1 GCA_030836925.1 Pseudomonadota bacterium | reverse complement strand
TCAACCGCTGTCCGATACAGCGACGCAAGCACGCGAAGGTCAGGCTCAATGAGCAGCTCTGCAAAAGGCCCCAAAGACAACGACTTCACCATCAGGATCGCCAACGTTAACGGCACCGGTTCAGCCAGTGCCAACGCGATGCTGATGAAGGCCCTGTTTCGCATGGGCATACCTGTTTGCGGCAAGAACTACTTTCCGTCGAACATCCAGGGGCTGCCGACCTGGTATGAGATCCGTGCCAGCGGTCATGGCCATCTGGCCCGCTCCGGACGCGTCGACATCATGGTGGCAATGAACGCCGAGACCTATGCCCGGGATCATGCCTGCGTGGCTCCCGGTGGCTACCTGATCTACGACTCCACCTGGCCACGCAGTCAGCTGTTCAACCGGACTGACATCCACGTGATCGGCGTGCCGCTGTCGCACATCTGCAACGAGAACTTCGCCCAGGCCCGTTCGCGGATCCTGATGAAGAACATCATGTACGTGGGCGTGCTCGCCGCGCTGCTGGACATGGACATGCAGGTGATCAAGGGCCTGCTCAACGAGCAGTTCAAGGCCAAGGCCAGCCTGCTCGATGCCAACCAGAAGGCGATCGATCTGGGTCATGCGTGGGCCAGGGAGAATTTCAGCTGTCCGCTGGCTTTCCGCACGGTGCCCATCGACCAGACGCGCGATCACATCATGATCGACGGCAATACCACCTCGGCGCTGGGCTGCGTCTATGCGGGTGCGACGGTCGGTGCGTGGTATCCGATCACGCCATCGACCTCGATCATGGACAAGTTCAAGAGCTTCTGTGACAAGTACCGCAAGGATCCGGAAACCGGCAAATCGAATTTCTGCATCATCCAGGCCGAGGACGAGCTGTCTGCGATCGGCATGGTGCTCGGTGCCGGCTGGAACGGCGCGCGGTCATTCACGCCGACGAGCGGCCCCGGTATCTCGCTGATGAGCGAGTTCCTGGGCTACGGATACTTCACCGAAATTCCCGCGGTACTGTTTGATGTGCAGCGTTGCGGCCCGTCGACCGGCATGCCGACGCGTACCCAGCAGGCTGATTTGATGTCATGCGCCTATGCGTCGCATGGCGATACCCGGCATGTGCTGCTGTTCCCGGCCAATCCCGAAGAGGCCTTCTACCACGCCGTACAGGCATTCGATCTGGCCGAGCGGCTGCAGACGCCGGTCATCGTGCTGATCGATCTGGATATCGGCATGAACGACTGGATGTGTCGCGATCTGCAGTGGGACGATGCTTTTCAGCCGGATCGCGGCAAGGTGCTGACCGCCGAACAGATCGCCGCACTGCCAAAGTTCAATCGCTATCTTGATGCAGATGGTGATGGCATCGCTGCGCGCACCCTGCCCGGCACCCACCCGAAAGGCGCCTATTTCACGCGCGGCTCCGGCCACAACATGTACGGCGCGTATACCGAAGATGCCGGCGAGTACAAGGCGGTCGTCGACCGGTTGCTCGTGAAGTTCGAGACCGCGAAGAAGCTGGTTCCGCCGGCCGAAATCCATGCTTCCGAAAAGTCGCGGCTCGGTTTCATCACCATCGGTTCGAGCGATAACGCCGTGAAGGAAGCGCGTGCCGTGCTGGCTGATGCCGGCATCAACATCAATTATCTGCGCGTCAAGGGCTTCCCCTTCGGCAAGGAAGTGCAGGACTACATCGACAGCCATGAGCGTATCTACGTTGTGGAGCAGAACCGGGATGCCCAGTTGCGCAGCATGCTGTTGCTGGAAACCCGCGTCGACCCCAACAAGCTGGTGCCCGTGCTTCACTATGACGGGCTGCCGATCCTGGCAGCGACTGTCATCGACGGCGTCAACCAGGATCTCGCCCGAGGAAAAGCAGCATGAGCTACATCGGCAAACCAAAGGTTGCCCACCCCGGCCTGCCGCGCAACGAGCTGAATCTGACGGTGCGCGACTATGAGGGCGGCATGTCCACCCTCTGTGCCGGCTGTGGCCACGACTCGATCACCGGCGCCATCACCCAGGCGATTTTCGAGCTGTCGATTCCGCCGCACCGGCTGGCAAAGGTGTCGGGTATCGGCTGTTCGTCGAAGACCCCGGCCTATTTCGCCAGCGCCTCGCATGGTTTCAACACCGTGCACGGTCGCATGCCGTCGGTCGTCAGCGGTGCCAACGCGGCCAACAAGGATCTCCATTACATCGGCGTGTCGGGCGATGGCGATTCACTGTCGATCGGTCTCGGCCAGTTCATGCATGCAGTCCGCCGCAACCTGAATATGCTCTACATCATCGAAAACAACGGTGTGTACGGTCTGACCAAGGGTCAGTTTTCCGCCTCCGCAGATGTCGGTTCAACGGCCAAGAAGGGCGAAGCAAACCAGCAGCCGCCGATCGATCCGGCACTGACTTTGCTGTCGATGGGCGCCACCTTCATCGCCCGCAGTTTTTCGGGTGACCGTGAGCAGCTGGTCACGCTGATCAAGGCGGGTCTCAGGCACCGCGGCCTGGCAATGATCGACGTGATTTCACCGTGCGTGACCTTCAACAACCACGAGGGCTCGACCAAGAGCTACGAGTTCACGCGCCAGCACGCACACGCGGCCAACTATCCGGACTTCGTGCCGCCCGCGAAGGAAATCCGCGCTGAATATGCGGCCGGTCAGGCCATGCCGGTCCAGTTGCATGACGGCAGCCGGATCGTGCTGCGCAAGGCCGATGGCGCCTATGACCCGACGGACTCCGTGGCGGCATTCCAGTACATACACAAACACCGTGCAGCCGGCGAGATCGTCACCGGACTCATCTATATCGATGAGACCAAGCCGGACATGCATGACCTGGCCAATACGCCGCCGGAAGCGCTTGCGACCATGCCGTTTGCCCGGCTGTGCCCGGGCAAGAAGGCGCTGGCATCAATACAGGGCCGGTATCGTTAGGCAGTACTGCTGGCGCCTGCATCAAGGCGCATGACGAGGGTGTTTGCTGCGTGATCCGCAAGATCACCGATATCAGCTACCGGCTCGGTCGTCAGATCGTCATTGCCGTGATCGGCGGCACCCTGTTGCTTGGTGGTGTCATCATGCTGGTTACCCCGGGTCCGGGTCTGGCCCTCATGCTCGCTGGCCTGGCCATACTGGCTGTCGAATTTGCCTGGGCCCGGATCTGGCTGCGCAAACTGAAGGACAGCGTTGGCCCGGCGGGCCGCGACGCTGCACAGAAATCCTGGCTGCGCTGGCGGCAACGGGTTTTTGGCGCGGGTGGCAACACGACCGATAAGGAAAAAAAATAAAGGGCCCGCATGGATACGGCTGATGCCGTCACCAGGGGCCCTTCAGGGCAGGACTCCGAGGGGGAGTCGAAGTCCTGTCATACCAAGGCTGCATGAGTCTGTTTTTGGCGCCGCCAGGGGAAGACGGGGGGTCGCGGTGCCGAGACTAAAGCACTTGATGTATTTCCTATAGCAGGAATCGTGCCAACTTTACTGTTAATAGAATCATGTAGTTAGCCAGCTCAGTTTTTTCCGGTATTTCGTGAAACACGGAAAATCGTTCAAACAGATCACGGAATCCCGTTTATACTGCCGCCAATGGAGAGTCCCCAACGTTATTTGGCCCTGTTTCGACAGGCGCCGGTCATGGCTGCGATTCTCGACGTGGATGGCCGGATTCTGGACGTCAGCGATATCTGGGCCGCGCGGATGGGTTATTCCCGCGCAGAGTTGTTGCGGCGCCGCCCCATTGAACTCGCGAGCGCGCCCAGCGCACGCCAGATTCGCGAGCAATACATTCCCCGGTACCGTGAAACCGGGCGCCTGGACCGGCTCGCCATCGAGTTTGTCACCCGCCAGGGCGCAAACTTCGAGGTCTTCGTGACCACGACCGCCGAATACGGTGCGAACGGCGAATTTCTCTACAGCCTGTGCGTCTTCGCCGAGGTCTCGGATCAGGCCCTCCTGGAACGACGCTACCAGGATCACTACCAGTCGACGCCGGCGATGCTGCATACCATCGATCCGGAGGGCCATATCACCGAGGTAAGCAACCACTGGCTGCGCAAGCTGGGCTATGACCGTGACGAGGTGCTGGGCCGCTCCATCCTCGACTTCATGACGGACGAGTCGCGTCGGCCACTCGAAGGGCGCATGCGGCAGATCATCAGCGAGGGTGAGCGCGAAAATGTTCCCCGGCAGATGCTGACCAAAGGCGGCGAAGTGATCGATGTGCTGATGTCCTCGAGGACCGAGCGGGATGCACACCAGGCCATCATCCGCACCTTCGTCGCCAGCAAGGATGTCACCGATCGCAATCGCGCCGAGGCCAGTCTCAAGCTCGCCTACGAGGAAATCGCCCGGCTCAAGGAAGAACTTGAGCGCGAGCGTGACTATCTGCGTGAAGAAGTCCGGGTTTCCATGAATTTCGGCCGTTTCGTGGGCGGCAGTCCGGCGCTCGGTGCCATGCTGGCGCGCATTGATGCGGTGGCCGACACACCTGCCAATGTGCTGATCATTGGCGAGACCGGTACCGGCAAGGAGCTTGTGGCGCATGCGATTCATGCGCGCAGCGGCCGTGCCGACGCGCCGCTGGTCAAGGTCAATTGCGCATCGATTCCCGACGAACTGTTCGAAAGCGAATTTTTCGGCCATGTGCGCGGCGCGTTTACCGGCGCTCACCGTGACCGGGTTGGCCGGTTTCAGCTGGCCGACGGCGGCACCATTTTTCTCGACGAGGTCGGCGAGATTCCCGTCGAATTGCAGGGCAAGCTGTTGCGGGTCATCCAGGAGCGCCAGTTCGAGCGGGTCGGCGACGACACCACGCGTACCGTCGACGTACGGGTGATTGCAGCCACCAACAAGGATCTGGAGAAAGCGGTCGAAG
>JAUPLK010000152.1 GCA_030836925.1 Pseudomonadota bacterium | reverse complement strand
CACGAGATGGGCCACGTGCTTCATCACCTGCTGACGCGCATCGACTATCCCAGCGTCTCCGGCATCAACGGCGTGCCCTGGGATGCCGTCGAACTGCCCAGCCAGTTCATGGAAACCTTCGCCTGGGAGCCGGAGGTGGTGGCGCTCTGCTCGGCCCATTACCAGACCGGCGAACCGCTGCCGGCGACCATTCTCAAGAGCCTGCGCGAATCGAAGAATTTCCAGGCCGGCCTTGATCTGCTCCGCCAGATCGAGTTCGCGCTTTTCGACATGCGCATCCATACGGGCCCCGAACCGGCTGACAGTGCGCGTATCGCCGAAATCCTGCGCGAAGTACGCGCCGAAGTCGCGGTCATCCGTTACCCGGAATGGAACCGTCTCGCGCACGCCTTCACGCATATCTTTGGCGGCGGTTACGCAGCGGGCTACTACAGCTACAAGTGGGCGGAAGTGCTGGCGGCCGATGCTTTTGCGGCTTTCGAGGAAGGCGGGCTGTTCAACGCGGAGCTGGCGCAGCGCTTCCGGCAGAACATCCTCGAGATCGGCGGTTCGCGGGATATCGCCGAGGCCTTCATCGCCTTCCGCGGCCGGCCTGCGCACGTGGATGCGCTGCTCAAGCAGACCGGCATCACGGCGTGAAGCTCGCCACCTGGAACGTCAACTCGATACGGCAGCGCCTGCCGCATGTGCTGGACTGGCTGAACGCCAACGAGCCCGATGTGCTGGCGCTGCAGGAGATCAAGACCGAGGCCGACAAGTTCCCGCTGGCCGAGATCGAGGCCAGTGGCTATCGCTGCGTGCTCAGCGGGCAGAAGGCCTATAACGGTGTCGCGCTGATCTCGCGGGATGTGGCGGCTGATGTCATTGTCGACATTCCCGATTTTGCTGACGAACAGCGCCGCGTGATCGCCGCCAGCTACGGCGACACGCGCGTCATCAACGTCTATGTACCCAACGGCCAGAGCGTCGGCTCCGACAAGTACCGCTACAAGCTCGACTGGCTGGATGCGCTGCACGGCTGGCTGGAAGGCGAGCTGAAGAAATATCCGCGGCTGGCCATCGTCGGTGATTTCAATATCGCGCCGGAGGATCGCGATGTGCACGATCCGGAACTGTGGCGCGACCAGGTGTTGTGCAGCGACCCTGAGCGCGAGCGCCTGGCGGCGCTGCTCAAGCTTGGACTGGTGGATACCTTCCGGCTTTCCGAGCAGCCGGATAAGTCTTTTTCCTGGTGGGATTACCGGGAGATGGGCTTCAGGCGCAACCGCGGCCTGCGCATCGACCTTATCCTCGCCTCTACCGCGCTCGCCACCGACTGTACGGCGACGATCATCGACACGCTGCCGCGCAAGCTGGAAAAGCCGTCTGATCACGCACCGGTGCTGGCGGTGTTTCGCTGAGGGGCCCAGCGGGATGACCCGGCGACTCGCCGTCAGGACGGCGGCATCTGCACCCGCGCCAGCGTCGTCCCGCCCCGAGTTTCGCGCAGCTCGTACTCGACCACATCGGCGGTGATTGTGCCGCTCGCCGGGCCAGGCACCACGGACTTGATCGCAAGCAACACGTCCAGTTCCACGTTGTTGCCCATGGCGAGCCGGTCCCGGATCACCTGGGCTTCAGCGGCAGGCACACGCCAGATCTGTGCGTACTTGCCGTTCCCGAAGCGGATCTGGACCTTCTGGCCGAGGGCATCAAAGGGGATCACGGAGCTGGGCGAAAGTGCCCGTACCGTAAACTCTCCGTAGGTGGGATCGTAGTCGCTCAGGTTCGCGCTGTTCAGCGACAGGCGGATAACGCCCACACCCTTTACCGCAGCAACCCCGGCCTCCAGCTCGGCGCGGACCGACGTCCGCGCCGCAGGCTTGTCGAGGGCAGGCACATACTTCACCCGGTTGTCTTCCTCAACCCACCGGTCAATCGGCGGAACGATCCCGGCGAGGTCGTGATAGAGGAACACCATCGCGTTGTTGTCCGGATTCACGAGCTCGGCCGTGCGGCCACCGAGACCCGCCACCGGGTCAGCTGCCGCACCGTCGATGGCCGCGGCTGGCACCTCAGGCGTTGCCGCAGGAACACCCCCGGGGGGTGGCACGTTCTGGGGCAGGGATTCCGGAGCCGGCCCGGCGCTGCCGGTTGCCGGGGCGTCGTCCTTGCCGCTGCAGGCAACGACCAGCAAGAGCATCGAAGCGGCAATAAACAGCCTGCGCATGATTTGGTCCTCCCCCAAATTACAGCGTGGGTGCGTCGGCGTTCTTCGACGCGTCCTCGACTGCCTTTGCGCGCTTCTGCTGCTCCATCTGCTCCAGCGCTTGCTCAACCGAGGTCACGAGCTCGTAGCCACTGGCCTGGTGCACGACGCCTGTTTCGAGGGAGCGGGCGAGCGCGGGATTGTCCTGCATTGGAATCACGTGGGCCTCGACCACCAGCCCGCAGTCCGGCGACAGACTGACGCCACCCGAGGCCCCGGTGCCTGCACACTGGGTGCGGATCGGCGAGGTTTCGGTGGCGAGACGTCCAAACGGATCGTAAACCCAGCGGATGAAGCGCTGGCCCGCGTTGTCCTGGTCGATGGAGGGCGTGCCGTATTTCTTGATGAGCGCGTCGGCGACGCTGGCAATGGTGGGGTTCTTGCCCTCAGCGAACCATTCTTCGCGACCAGCGCCGATGACCTTTTCCTGGCCCGGCATGCCAAGCGTCGTCACGTTCCACTTGGACTGGCCGGGCTGGAGGTCGTAGCGCACCGCGTTGCCACTGCGGGCCATCATGTCGTCCTGCATTTCCTCCATGATTTGCTTGGAGGTCTTCTCCACCCGTGGCTCTGCGAGACGGGCAGTGAAGCCCTGGCGCAGTGTCTGGCCATAGGTCTGGATATTGAAGCCCGCGGTGATCGGGCCCGTGACGATCATGAGATCGTTGCTGCACATCACGACGTTGGCGGCTTCCTCGTAGGTCATGCCGGGGCGCACGCCAACGACATCATCCACAGGTGCGTTTGCCTCACGGGCCGGCGTCTGGATGTCGGCCGGGCAGTCCACGTCGCCGCGGGCTTCCTCCGCCACTTCCTCGGCGCTGGCATTCCCGGACGGCGCGGCCCGGGGCGGATCACCCCCGGACGCGGAGCCGCTGCCGGCCGCGTCGGGCTTCTTTGAACCACAGGCCGTCAGGGCGAGGGCAACAAGTACGACAGACAGGTAGCGGTGCAGCTTCATGGCAGATTCCCCTTACTTTTTCTTGAAGATGTTCTTGAGGTCCTCGACCGCCTTCTTGAAATCCGCCGGTGCGGCGGCGCTGCCCGTCGATACGGCAGGCATGCCAGCGCTCAGGTCGGTGAAGTGGAGGCTGTGCTCCCTCCCCGTACGCACCTGCTGACTTGGCAAAATCTCCAGTTCGTTGACGACCACGTCATAAGACCAGGCGGTGCCCAACTGCTTGCCGCCGGAATTGAAGCGGATAACCGTGAAGGCAGCATTGCGCGACTCACCGGGGCTCAGGGAAAACGATGGGTCTGCTGCCCGGGAGGTGACGAGGCCAATGCCCGAGAAGCTGGTGTCGTGGGTGCCCGGCCGACCGAACACGTAACCGTTGCCCAGATTGTCGATGGCCGCGCTGCTGTTGGACTTGTAGCCCAGGATGATCGGCTGGCTGCTGACGTTGCGGAATGTCAGGTTCAGTTTGAGTGAGTGATGCCGGTCGGCCGGGCCGCCCACGGGCGTAAGGGACACGACCTGGGCGATGAAAGCCCCGCCACCAGCACAGCGCGGCAAGTCCGCACAGGGGTCGGTGGGAACACCAACCGCGGCGGCAGTTGGTGCCACGGTGATGGCAGCTTTCTGACCCGCGTTGGTGAAATGCAGGACGCGTTCCTTGCCGGGCTTGTACTGGCCACCGGCCAGGGCCTCGAACTCCTGCACCGTCAGATCCAGTTCGTAGGTGGTGCCGAGCGTAGCCTTCGAAGCCTTCCAGGTGAACTCGAAGCGGGCATCGCTGGCCTCGCCTGGCTCAAGGGTGAATTTGGCATCCACGTTGCTGCCCGCCACGGCGCCGATGCCGCGCACGCTGTCGGGTCCTGGAACGTAGCGGTTACCCTTGTCGTCGGTGACTACCCCGGACCCGGTCACGTAGCCCAGAATCAGCGGCTTGTTGAGCTTGTTCTGGAATCGCATGGTGGCAGTAGCAACGCGGTCATTGCCGGCAACACTGGTGCGGAAGTCGCTCAGCATGGCCACGAAACTTGACGTTTCAGAGCAATTGATCTGGCCCGCACAGGACAATCCGGCTGCCAATGCAGGGAGCGGACCAACCAAGACAACGACGAGCGATGCCAGCCAGCGCAAGGGCGTGGCGTGACGCAAAATGGACATGGCTACCCCCGGCGCTGCGAAAAAAACCGTTGTTATTGATTGTGCTATTGCAGGAGGAAGTCGAGCAGCGCTCGCGGCGACTATAGTCCAGTCTCCAACCTAGCACCACCGGTAAAGGTATCGATCCGATCCGCCATGTAACCGAACAGCGGGTTGTGCCGGATCCTCATCAGCACCGTGGCCGGTACGGCCGCCACGCCGCGTTCGCCCTGCGCAGCCAGCCGGCCAAGCCAGGGCCGGCCTTTTTCCACCGGCGGTTGCGCACCGTAGAGCGGATCATCGGGCGGGAACGGCAGCGCCACATGCGACAGCGAGAAAGTTGCAGCTGGCCACCTCAGCGGCAGTGAGCGTCTCACCACCACGCTGGATGCCGCGGCACGCCGGTACTCCATCACGGCATCGCCCTCGGCCGATGCAACACTCAGGACCGTGAGATCAAAGGGCATGCGACCGCCGCTCAGGAGTTCGCTGCGCACGCGGGCCATGGCCGGATCCAGGAACTGGAATACCGGCGCAAAGCGGTTGATGTCGAAGAGCACCAGCTGGTGGCCCTCGGGCGCCAGCCGCTCGAAGAGCGATTTGACCAGCGCCGGCG
>JAUPLK010000151.1 GCA_030836925.1 Pseudomonadota bacterium | reverse complement strand
GCAACCGGATGGAGGCCTTCTCCGCACGCGGTCCAAACCGCTGGCAGCCGGACGTGCTCAAGCCCGACATCACGGCGCCGGGCGTTGATATCCTCGGCGCGCAGACGCCGGATGTGGCCAACAACCTGCGTGGTGAGAATTTCCAGTATCTGTCCGGTACTTCGATGGCGGTGCCGCATGTAGCGGGTATCGCCGCATTGCTGAAGGAGGCACATCCGGACTGGAGTCCGGCGGCCCTGCGCTCTGCGCTGATGACTACGGCGCGCCAGGATGTGCTGAACCAGGATGGCGAAACCGCTGCTGATCCTTTCGATTTCGGTGCCGGCCATGTCGTGCCGAACCCGGCCTTTGCGCCGGGTCTTGTCTATGACGCCGGTGCAGACGACTACGACGCGTTTCTCTGCGGCCGTGATCAACCGCGGGACAGTGCGGTCGACTGTGCGCGTCTTGAGGCCGATGGCTATGCCACCGATGGCAGTGAGCTCAATTTGCCGACCATCGCGACCGATGATCTGGTCAGCGAGCAGGTCATCCGCCGTCGGGTGACCAATGTCGGCGAGGCCGCGCAGTTTGTCGCGGGTGTGGAGATGCCGACCACGATCGGTGCGGAGATCAGTCCCTCGCTGTTGTCGCTTGATGCCGGCGAGAGTGCGGATTTCGAGATCCGGCTGTCCACGCAGGACACGACTTTCGATGCCTGGCAGTTCGGTGCGCTGACCTGGACATCCGGAGCAACCGTCGTGCGCTCGCCCCTGGCGATCAGGGCGCAGCGCTTCGCTGCACCGATCTTCGCGACCGGCAGCGGTACCGAAGGCAGCCTCGATGTGGCCCTGCGCAGCGGCTATACGGGTACCTATCGCGCCACGCTGAGTGGTTTGGAGGCCGCCAACCAGAGTCAGCCGGATGAACTGCGTGCGGCGCTCACCGATGCGAGCGTGGCGGAAGATTTCGGTGACAGCTACAGCTTCATCCAGCCCGGCACCGGTTCACTGCCGGCCAGTGTGCGTCGTATCCCGATCATCGTGCCGGAAGGTACGCGTTATTTGCGCGTTGCGCTGTTCAACGAAGAGCGCAACGGTGAGGCTGATCTGGATCTCTATTTGTATGCCTGTCCGGGCTTTGGCGAATGTACGGAGGAGGGTGTGCCGAGCCAGAACGCCGATTCAGACGAGGTCATCAACCTGATTCCGGCTGAAGGCCAGTCCTTTGTCACCGCTGGTGAGTATTACGTTGACGTGCACGGCTTCGATACGGACGGTGGCAGTGCGACGTTCAACCTGCTGGTCTGGACGGTTGGTGCCGATCGCGCCAATGCGACGCTCAGCGCGCCGGCCAGTCTCGTGACCGGCGGCCAGGCCAGCGCCGCGCTCACCTGGCAGGGCTTGTCGCCTGGCTTGCATCTGGCGCTGATCAGTCACGGCGATGGCGAAGTCGGCTTTGGTCAGACGATCGTCGAAATCATGCCCTGAGCAAAGTTGGCAGGGATCTGTCGCGCCCCGGGTTGCAGCGCCGAGAGCAGATCCAGGATCTCGGGATCTGCGCCCGCGTCATATGCCACGCGATAGCCGCGAATGGTCAGGTAGTCGCGACTGTCACGCCGGGATGCTGTTTCGATTTCGTCCGGAAAGGCTGCCATCAGGCAGGCAAGCAGGTCTTTGTCCATTGTTCTTGATCTCCGTGTTGCCGTTGGTCCAGAAGCGGGCCAGGCTGCAGGTGGGGTGGGTGAGAGCGGAAGCCCGCCGCAAAGCCTCTGGCCAGTTGGTAAATGCCCGGTCAGGGCTGCGTGGATTCATCATCTTTCCTCTGATCACGAGCTGCAGTATTGCGGCCGTCCTTTGCAGCCTGATCACAGCGCGGTTACATTTTTTTGACGCCGCGCATCCGTGTGCGCTGCGGTAGTAGTAGGTATAAAAGTAATTAACGCTCTATATTTGTTTATATTAAACAGGTACTTATATAGAAGCCACTTTTCTCTTGCGCCGCACAACAAAGTCCCCTAGAATGCGCCCTGTCCCGGATGAACAACCCGCTTCAAGGAGCCCTTCTCATGACCACTCTGAACCAGTTTCCGAATATCCCCGGTTTCCAGAAAGAGGCTCTGGAGCCCCTGCGCGCATTCAATGGCGTTGCCGTTGAAGCTTTCGAGCGTCTCTCCCAGCAGAACTATGCGGTTCTGGGTGACTGCATCAACTTCGCCGTCGACCAGGCCCGCCTGCCGACGACGGTTGCCAATTACGGCGAGTTCCTGACCCGCCAGATGGAGTTCACCCGCGCCTTCGGTGAGCAGCTGGTCCGTCGTACGCAGGAGTACGTCGAGATTGCCGGCAGCGTTCAGGCCAAGGCGCAGGCCACTGCGGCTGCCAGCCAGAACAAGGCTGCCTGAGTAAAAGACACGCCGTTCCGGAATGGGCGCTCACCGCGAGGTGAGCGCCCTTTTCTTTTGACCAGCCGTCTCGAGCTGAGCTTTAAGCCGTGTCGGGCTGCACATACCGCCTCCGGATTCCCGGGGTAGAATCAAAATCCCCGGGACATGCTATTCCGATGATCAGGTGGCCGGACTCATGCCAAGAACAGTAAAGAAGTACGCCAACCGCCGCCTCTACGACACCGAGGCCAGCCGGCATGTCACGCTGGATGGCATCAGGCAACTCGTTGCCGGCGGCGAAGACGTGGTGGTGATCGATGACACCACGGGCGAAGACATCACGCGCAGCATCCTGTTGCAGGTGATCGCCGAGCAGGAGCAGGGTGGCCGGCCGATACTGTCAGCGGAGATGCTCCGGCACATCATCCGCTTCTACGGCAATCCCTTGCAGGAGCTGATGGGCGGTTATCTCGAGCGCAGTCTCGACGTCTTCATGACTCAGCAGAAGAGCCTGCAGGACCAGATCCAGAAGTCGATGGGTGCCTTGCCGCTGGGCATGGTTCCGCCGCCCATGTCACCGCTGGGCTCGATGCAGGACATGGCTGCCAAAAACATGGAAGCCTGGACGCAGATGCAGAAAACCTTTCTGGACATGATGATGCCGCGTCCTGCGCCGGAGAGGAACAAGGACAAGCCCACCGAGCACAAGGAGTAGACGCCCTGCCGCCGGATTGAACGCCGGGCGGCAGTCGGATTGCAACATGGCCGCAGAACCCCGCTTTCCCGCCTACGATCCCGCTGAATTTTCCCGCCAGCTTGCCGAATACACGCAGGCGGCACAGACCATGTTTGCCGAGGTCATGAAGGCGCCCAGCGGGGCTGCCGGCCGCGGGCTGGATCCGCTCAATGCCGCACCTGCCATGCAGGAGGCAGCTACCCGGCTGTCGATGAGTCCCGCACGCCTGATGCAGGCGAACCTGCAGCTCTGGCAGCAGCACATGCAGCTCTGGCAGCAGATGGCGGCCTCGATGGCTGCTCAGGCGCAGGGCAACGACCGATCGGTAGCGCCCGTCCCGCCTCCGATCGCCGAACCGGAACCTGGCGATCGCCGTTTCCGTCATCCCGACTGGCAGGAAAACGCACTGTTCGATTACATCAAGCAGTCCTACCTGATCACGTCGCGGTGGCTGGTGGATACGATGTCCGGGCTCGAAGGCCTGGATGCGCAGACCGCCAAAAAGGTGAATTTCTACACGCGCCAGTTTGCCGACGCCTTTGCGCCGAGCAACTTCGTGTGGACCAACCCGGAGGTCCTGCGCGCCACCTACGAAAGCCAGGGCAGGAATCTCGCCCAGGGCATCGAGAACTTCAAGCGCGACATGGAGCGCGGCAAGGGTGAGCTGCGCATCACCATGAGTGATCCGGATGCCTTCGAGCTGGGTGTCAATCTGGCCACGACGCCAGGCAAGGTGGTGTTTCAGAACGAGCTGATCCAGTTGATCCAGTTCGAGCCGGTGACGGAGCAGGTGCACCGCACGCCGATCGTCATGATCCCGGCCTGGATCAACAAGTACTACATCCTCGATCTCAACCAGAAGAAGTCGTTCATACGCTGGGCGCTGGGCCAGGGTTACACGGTGTTCGCCGTGTCCTGGGTCAACCCCGACGAGACTCTCGCGCAGAAG
The DNA here is from genome assembly GCA_030836925.1 of Pseudomonadota bacterium. Taxonomy (GTDB): domain Bacteria; phylum Pseudomonadota; class Gammaproteobacteria; order Steroidobacterales; genus SHZI01. The sequence continues at coordinate 908 of JAUPLK010000151.1, read as the reverse complement.
ACCTTTGATGACTACCTGGTCGAGGGCGTCATCGCGGCGCTTGATGCGATTGAGGCAGCGACCGGCGAACATGAAGTCAGCGCCGTCGGCTACTGCATCGGCGGGACGATGCTTGCCGTCGCGCTCGGCTATCTGGCCGGCATCGGCGACCAGCGCATCAAGGCGGCGACCATGCTGACCGCCCAGGTCGACTTCTCCGAGCCCGGCGATCTCTCCGTGTTCATCGACGAGAAGCAGCTCGACAATCTCGACCAGATGATGGGTGACAAGGGCTATCTTGAAGGCCAGGCGATGTTTACCACCTTCAACATGCTGCGCGCGAATGACCTGATCTGGTCGTTCTTCGTCAACAACTACCTGCTCGGCAAGGAAGCCAAGCCCTTCGACCTGCTGCACTGGAATTCCGATGCCACGCGCATGCCGCGCAGGATGCATCTCTTCTACCTGCGGCAGATGTACCTGCATAACAACCTGGTGAAGCCGGGCGTCGTCGAGCTCGCCGGTGTGCCCATCGATCTCACCAAGGTGACCGTGCCGGTCTATCTGGAGGCCTGCCGCGAGGATCACATCGCGCCCTTCCGCTCGGTATTCAAGGCGCGCCACAATTTTTCCGGGCCGGTACGCTTCCTGCTGGCCGGTTCTGGCCACATCGCCGGTGTCATCAATCCGCCGGATGCGAACAAGTACCAGTACTGGCGCAACGACGACGAGCCGTGGGAGGTGGACGCCTGGCTCAAGGGCGCAACCGAGCACCCGGGCTCCTGGTGGCCGGACTGGCAAGCCTGGCTCGCCCAGCACTCCGGTGACATGGTGCCGGCGCGCAAGCCCGGTGACGGCAAGCTCTCGGTGATCGAAGATGCCCCCGGCTCCTTCGTCAAGGTCCGCTCCGCGTAAAAGGTGCCGGATTT
>JAUPLK010000150.1 GCA_030836925.1 Pseudomonadota bacterium | reverse complement strand
CGCCTGACAATTTCAGCGTGCCGGCAACTGGCTCAGCGGATCGATGGGCTGGCCGATGCGGCGGATCTCGAAATGCAGCATGGCGACACGCTTGCTGCCGCCGGGAGTCGGACCCTCGCCCATTTGCGCAATCTGCTGCCCGGCTGTCACCCGTGCGCCTTCAGCGACCAGCCGAGCCTGGTTGTAACCGTAGGCAGTCAGCCAGTTGTCGCTGTGCTTGATGATCAGCAGTTCACCGTAGCCGATCAGGCCACTGCCCGAATAGACCACCTGCCCGGCCGCAGCGGCCCGGACCGGATCGCCGACACGACCGCCGATCTGTATGCCCGAGGCGGTCAGCGGTGACTCGCCGTAACGGCCCAGCACCGTACCGGACACCGGCCACTGCCAGCGTGGCGGCGCCTCGACCTGCAGCAGCGGTGTCGCGGTGGACGCCGTGGCACCAGCCGGTGGCGACAGGCGCAGCCGCTGGTTCACCCGAATGAGAGTGCCATCGCCCAGATTGTTCCAGGCCGCCAGCTGCTTGACGCTCAGGCCGTAACGGCGGGCGATCGAGTACAGCGTTTCACCATCCCGAACGATGTGCACACCGGAACGTGGCGCGGCAGCGGTGCGGCTGCTCGTCGTTGGGACACCGCCCCGCTGAGTCGTACCGCAGCCGGTCAGACCCAGGACCACGCACAAAATGCAGAACAGTGCGCGCGTCACCCCATGCCTTCGACCAGCGGCACGAAAGAGACCTGCGACAGCAGTTCACGCTGCAGGCCGTCGGGCGTGCGCGTCACCCGCAACAGCTCCTGCTGACCGGCCGGACCCACCGGAATCACCAGCCGCCCGCCGGGTGCCAACTGTTCCAGCAATGCCTCGGGCACATCGGCTGGCGCAGCCGCCACCAGGATCGCATCAAACGGTGCCTGACCCGGCCAGCCCTGAAACCCGTCGCCATGCCGGTAGCGGATATTGCCGAAACCGAGTTCATTGAGCCGGGTGCGTGCTGCGCGCTGGAGGCCCGCGAGGCGCTCGATGGTAAAGACGGTCCGCGCAAAGGGCGACAGAACGGCGGTCTGGTATCCGCAGCCGGTACCCACTTCAAGTACCTTGCCAAGCGGCGGCACACCACCACCATTGCCTGGCGGCAGCACCGCCTGCGTCATCAGCGCCACAACCCAGGGTTGCGAGATGGTCTGGCCCTGCCCGATCGGCAGCGCCGTGTCTTCGTAGGCACGACTGGCGAGTGCCTCATCCACGAAGAGATGGCGCGGCACGCTGCGTATGCGCTCAAGCACGGCCGTGTTGCTGATGCCGTTTTCGCCGAGGCGCTGAATGAGCCGCTCGCGGGTGCGGGCGGAGGTCATGCCGATGCCGCGGGAGGTGGGCTGTCCGCTCACTGGGGCAACCAGCCCGCGACAAGCTCCAGCCTGGCACTGTGCGTCAGATCCAGCTGCAATGGCGTTACCGATACATAACCGTGCTCGACGGCATGAAAATCGGTACCGGGGCCGGCATCCTGGCCTTTGCCGGCCGCGCCCACCCAGTAGATGATCCGGCCCTTGGGATCGCGCGCCTGAATCACCCGCTCGGAACGATGGCGGTAACCGAGACGCGTGGCCTGAAAACCCTTGATCTGTGCCCAGGGCACATCCGGCACATTGATGTTGAGGATGGTGTCGGCCGGCAGCGGCGCTGCCGTCAGCTGCTGGAACAGCGTGCGGATCGCCTGCCCTGCCGTATCGAAATGGCGGTGCTCACCGACCAGCGATACCGCGATCGCGGGAAGTCCCAGAAACCGCCCCTCGACCGCTGCCGCAACCGTGCCGGAATAGAGCACGTCGTCGCCCAGGTTGGCACCGTGATTGATGCCGGCGATGACCATGTCGGGCTCGTGTTCGAGCAGGCCGGTGATGGCCAGATGCACGCAATCGGTCGGCGTGCCGTTGACGTAATGGATGCCCTCGCGCGTCCGGCCGACCCGGAGCGGACTTTCGAGCGTCAGCGAGTGACTGGCACCGCTCTGGTTGCGATCGGGCGCCACCACGGTGATCTCGGCCAGATCAGCCAGGCTGAGCGCAAGGGTGGCCAGGCCATCGGCCAGATAGCCGTCGTCATTACTGAGCAGCAAGCGCATTGTTGTTGAAAGCCGTGCGAAAATGGGATGCTAGTGCATAGTGTACGAGCGGAGGCGCCCCGGTGACCCCCAGCGGCGGAAAAAAACCAGATTCCGACCCGGATGCCGGGCTCTCCTTCAGTCAGCTGGTAGGCCCGGTCACGCCACTCAAGGTCCGCGGGCGGGTCAGCCCCAAAAAATCACCGCCGTCACCGCGCGCGCGTTTCAAACGGGCTGACGAACTGGCAGTGCTGGAAGAATCACTCACCGGCGGCCCCTCCGAACCACCCCTCTCCGCCAGCGACGAGATCAGCTTCCGGCGCAAGGGCGTACCGCTGTCCGTGCTCAAGGATCTGCGCCGGGGCAAATATGCCATCCAGGAAGAACTCGACCTGCACGGCATGAATGCAAGCCAGGCACGGGCGGCCCTGCGCCAGTTCATGAGCGAACTGCTGATGAGCGACACCCGCTGTGTGCGCATCATCCACGGCAAGGGACTGCGTTCCGGACCGCGCGGCCCGGTACTCAAGGGCAAGGTCGTCACCTGGCTGCCGCAGTGGGACGAGGTGCTGGCCTATGTCACCGCACCGGAGAACAATGGCGGCACCGGTGCGGTTTACGTGCTGCTGGCGCGCTGACTGAACAAAAAACCACCAGATTCACGGCCGGCAGTCAGTTACCCATGCGCTTGCCGAAATCCCATGCCGTCATCCAGTGTGCGTCCAGCCGGATGGCGACCTCGGTATTCGAGCGGGCCATCAACCAGCGGGCCAGGGCGGCGTCGCGATTGCCAAGATAGCGGTCGATCAGGCGCAGCAGGATGTCCGGGCCCTGCACAGCCGACAGCGATACCCGGCCCTGCCCGCGCACGCCCCGATAGGGCATTGATTCCGGTGCCACTTCGAAACCACAACGCGGATCGGCCTGCAGAAAGGCCACTACACTCGCCGCCTGCTGTGTCGCACACCAGAGGGCGCCATCGGCATACAGATACCAGAGCGAACAGATGAGTGGCTCGCCATCACCATCGATGCACGCCAGCCTGATCGGAATCACGGTCTCGGCCAGAAACCGGTTGATCTGTTGCTCGTCCCAGGCACTGGTGGAACGGATGATGCGCATGATCTGTATCCCCTGCAGCCAATACCGGCTTATCCTAGCCCACTCACGACATGGCATGGCGCTCAGCAACCGATGCTTTCACGCCGGGGCTTCATTCTCTCGGGTCTCGCCCTCGGCGGCGGGCTGGTCATCGCTTACGGCCTCGCCGCGCTCGATGACGGCGCCGCAACCGACAAATTCGCGGCCAGCGGTCAGGCCGGCACACCGCTCAACGCCTGGCTGAAGATTGCACCGGACGGCACGGTGATCTGCGGCATCCATCGCGCCGAGATGGGCCAGGGCATCACCACGACGCTGGCGATGCTGCTGGCGGAGGAACTCGATGCAAACTGGGCCGATATCCGCTTCGAGTTCGCACCGGTGGATCGCGACTACTACAACTTCGGCATGCTGATGAATGGCCAGCCGCTGGGCGACCCGGCCGCCAGCTGGCGTGCAGCCACCGGCACCTGGGCCATCCGCCAGGCTTTTCATGCGCTGGGCATGTCGATGACGATCGCGAGTTCCAGCACCGTCGACGCCTGGGACACGCTGCGACCAGCCGGTGCCGCAGCACGCCAGATGCTGCTGGCTGCAGCCGCGAGCCAGTGGGGTGTTGCCGTCGATGGCCTGCACACCGAGCCGGGCTACGTCGTCGATCCCGCCAACCAGCGCAGGCTGGCCTACGGTGCGCTGGCCGAACAGGCAGCGAGGCAGACACCGCCCGCCTCGGTACAACTGAAGAATCCCGCCGACTACCGCCTGAGCGGCCACAATCCACCGCGCCTCGATACGCCGCTGAAAGTCGCCGGCACGGCCGTCTTCGGCATCGACGTGCGCCTGCCCGACATGCTCTATGCCACGGTGGTACACAGTCCCGTCGCCGGCAGCGCGGTGGCCAGCTTTGCGGGCAACGGCGCGGAGCAGATGCCCGGCGTGCAGCTGATCGTGAAAGCCGGCACACCGGGCCTGGAACGCGCGGTTGCCGTGGTCGCCGACAACTCCTGGCAGGCCCTGCAGGCGGCACGGCGGGTCGTCGTTACACCCTCGGCAGTCGAGGGCGCCCTGGCTGACAGCAGCCGGATCGAGGCTGAATACACCGCCCTGCTCGACACTGCGGCGCCGGTGATTTTCCGCGACACCGTCGCCGATGCAACCGATGACAAAGGCGGCCCGGGCGATTTCGATACGCTGCTCGCCGGACTCGAAGAAGGCACGCTCATCACCGCTGACTACAGCGTGCCGTTTCTCGCCCATGTCTGCATGGAGCCCATGAACTGCAGCGCGCTGTACAGCGGCGATGCGCTGGAAATATGGGCACCGACGCAGGCCAACTCCATCGCCCGCGATATCGCCGCAAAATTGAGCGGACTCGACCCTGAGCGGGTGACGCTGCACACCACCTTCATGGGCGGCGGCTTCGGCCGGCGCGCGGAGATGGACTTCATCGAGCAAGTCGTGTCGGTGGCCCTGCAACTGCCGAAACGGCCGGTGAAACTGTTCTGGTCGCGGGAGCAGGACGTCCGCCATGACGCATTCCGGCCGGCCGCCAGCTGTCGCATCCGTGGCGGCCTCGACGACACAGGCATGCCCGGCACGCTCGACTACAAACTCGTCACGCAGTCGGTGGTGGCCAGCTATGAAACGCGCACGCCCTCGCCACGCGGCGGCGATGCCCGCGGCGACAAGACGGTGGTCGAGGCCGTCAACCCGCCGATTTATCCAGTGCAGAACCTGCGCATCGCTTTTGTGCCCGTCGACCGGCACGTGCCGGTG
>JAUPLK010000015.1 GCA_030836925.1 Pseudomonadota bacterium | reverse complement strand
CCGATGTACAGCGCGAGGTGTGCGCGCACCGGTGCACGGCAGGCATCGAGGTTGTCACCCAGCACGACCGGCACGAAGGGCGCGACGTCGAAGCCGCCGGGCGGCTGCGCACCGGCACGTTTGGCAAAGCCCGCTGCCAGGTGCGGGCCGATCAGATCGAACCGCTCCGGGTCCATCCAGATCGGAAAGACCCCGTCGGCGATTTCGGCGGCCGTACCCAGGCCCGCCGGCGTGACCGCCGCCGTGTAGATGCGCAACTGTTCATCGGCATGCAGGATGCTCTGCATCGGCCGGCCAAGGCCGGTGCTGTCGGCACCTTTATAAGGTATCTGGTAGTGCAGGCCCTGGTGCTGCAGCGGCGCCTCCCGGCTGGCGATCTGGCGAATGATGTCGATGTACTCGCGGGTGCGGGTCATCGGCCGGCCGTAGGGCACGCCGTACCAGCCCTCCACCACGCGCGGGCCGGAAGGCCCGATGCCGAGCAGGAAGCGTCCGCCGGACAGGGCATTGAGTGTCATGGCGGTCATCGCCGCACAGGTGGGTGTGCGGGCCGGCATCTGCATGATCGCAGTGCCGACGCGGATGTGCGTGGTGCGTGCAAGGATCCAGCTCGCCACCGACACGGCATCGCTGCCGTAGGCCTCGGAGGTCCAGACCGAGTCGTAACCCAGTCGCTCGGCTTCGAGGATCTGCTGCATCGGCACGTTCAGCGCCGACGGCGCGTAACCGGCAACAACACCCAGGCGCATGAGCTTCACTCCGGGAGTACCGCTCCCCGGAGCAGTATAGGCGGAGATTCGGGCGGGCGGATGCAGGTCGGCGGGGATCAGGCCTGCTGGCGGCGGGCGTGGGAACCGGTGCGGTATTCCTCGATGAGGCCGGCCAGTTCGTCGCGTTCGCGTTGCAGATCGAGCATCTGTGTGCTGGTCAGCGCAGTGCCGGACTCGGCCACCTCCAGCTCGGTACGCGTATCGCGCAATTCCAGGCTGAGCCGCGCCAGTTCTTCGCTGCGCATGTCGAGATCGGCAAGCAGCGCTTCCTGACGGACCGTTGCCTCTTTCAAATGTGCCTGCAGGCTTTCGATCTGCGCCTCACGTTCGACCACCCGCTCGCGCAGCGTATCGATCTCGGCCTTGCCCGCCTTCGCCGCAGTCAGAAACTGTTCGCGCTCGACGCGGCCCTGATCGACGAGGCGCTGCGTGACACGCAATTCCTCGAGCAGGGTCTTGATCTTCTTGTCGGCCTCCGGCGCAATCTCGGTCGGCCTGTTCGCAGCCGGAAAAGCCGGCGCGCGCGAATCGCTGCCGAACAGGCTTTCCTTCAGCGGGCCTTCGCCCGAGCGCATGATGATGAATGCCACCGCGATGCCGCTCAGTACCAGGCCGAACAGCAGACCGATGCCGATGAGGCCCAGATAAGCCATCAGTAGTCGACCAGCAGGTCGCGGCGCAGCCCGGATCGTTCATGGTCGCGGGATTTCAGCTCCAGCTCGCGCCGCAGGGCTTCAACCAGCGTGCCCAGGTCATCGCGCTCGCGGGTGAGCCGCTCGATCTGGTCGATGACCACATCCGAACCCACCTGGCTGACATCCAGCTCGGTCTTTACATCCCGCAGCTGCACGTGGGTACGAACCATTTCCTCGGCACGATCGGCCAGCTCCTTGCGCAGCTCCGCGGTCTTGCGGCACTCGTGCTGCATTTCGGCCGTGAGCTTGCGCACCAGCTCGTGCTGGCGCACCGCCTCTTCGCGCAGCGCCGCCAGCTCGGCGACCGTGCCGTCGAGTTTTTCGGTCAGGGCCTGGCCCTCGTTGAGCGCGTCGTCGGCCGCACGTTGCGCAACGCGGAGATCGGCCTCGAGGCCACGGATCCGGTGGTGAAGCGCATCGGTCGAGCCACTGGATCGGCGACCACCCCGCCAGACCTTGGCGGAAATCGCGAACACGAGGCTGGCCGCAATTGCCGCCAGCAGGCCGAGGCTGATCAGGGTCCAGTCCATCATGAGCGGGAGCCTAGCCGCTGACCGCAGGTCGCGACCATGCGCCAGTTCTCACAACGTCCGGCGGCGTGCAGGAACCGGAAGCTACTTCACGGGCAGCGCGTAGGCGAGCACATAGTCGTCGACACCCTTGCCGTCGTACCAGGAGTGTCCGCCAGCCGTGAACACGACGTACTGCCGGCCATCAAGCTCGTAGGTCATCGGCGTGGCCATCGCCGAGGTCGGCGCGCGCATTTGCCACAGCTCTGCGCCGGTCTCGATGTCGTAGGCATGCACGCGGTCATCGGGGGTGGCGCCGATGAAGATCAGTCCACCAGCGGTGATGATCGGTCCGCCGGCCGAAGGTCCGCCGAGATTGAGCGGGATGGGAAACGGCATCAGCTTGTCGAGGCGACCGAAGGGAATCTTCCAGCGGATGTCGCCGCTGACCATGTCCACGGCCACCAGCATGTTCCACGGCGGCGCGGTGCATGGCGTAAAAGACGGCGACATCAAGGGCCCCTGCTTCACGCCGTAGGGCGTATCGCCGAGGTAGCCCGGCGGCTGCATCGGCGCGCCCGCCTCCGGCCGTTTGGCGTAATCGGGATCCACATCGGCCCTGGGCAGCAGCTTCACGTAATAGGGGATCTGCGACACTGGCGTGATGAGCAGGTTGCGCTGCGGGTCATAAGCCCCGCCGCCCCAGTTGGAGCCACCACCGGGTTGCGGAAAGAGGATCGTGCCGGTGGTCATGATCGGCTCGTAGTGACTGCCGTGGCGCATCGAGGCGATCTTCTTGCGACAGGCATTTTTGTCGAAGACGGTAAAGCCCCAGGCATCGTCGGGCGAGATCGTGTTGCGCACGAGCACCGGCGGCTTGACCGGAAAGGGCTGGGTCGGCGACAACTGCTCGCCCTTGACGTCCGTATCGGTCGGGACCGGCCGCTCTTCGATCGGAAACAGCGACTCACCGGTCTCGCGATTGAAGGCAAACACCATGCCGGTCTTCACCAGCTGGATCACCGATGGAACCTTGCGCCCGTCGCGGTCGATCTCGGCGAGGATCGGCGTTGAGCCGACATCGCGATCCCAGACATCGTGGTGCAGGGTCTGGAAGTGCCAGACCACTTCGCCGGTCGAGCCGCGCAGCGCGATGATCGAGTTCGCGTAATTGTTGTTGCCGGGCCGATGCACGCCCCAGTAATTGGGCGCCGGGCCGGCGGTTGGCACAAACAGCAGGTCGCGGGGACTGTCCGCCGACATCGGCACCCAGGTGTTTGCACCACCCACCTGTTGCGGTGTGGGCGTGAGCCCGGTGCCGGCATCGCGCACCAGCGGGTCGAAGCTCCAGCGCAGTTCGCCGGTACGCGCATCGAAGCCGCGTATGGCACCGTTCACCGAGGATGAACTCTTGAACTTGTTGGAAAACGAGGACACGGCGACCACGTCGCGCACCACGGTCGGCGGCGAAACAAGCTGGGTGAGCTGCGTGCCATCGGCCGGTACCAGCGAGCGCAACAGGACATCGACATCCACCTGCCCCTGCACGCCGAAACCGGCACACCGTTTGCCGTCCCGTGCATCCATGGCGATCAGGCGCTTGTCAGCCGTTGCAAGAAACAGGCGATGGCTGCAGACGCTTCCCGCCGCTGCCTGGCTGTCCGCCCAGTAGGCGACGCCCTTGCATTTGAAACGCCCGGCATAGGGCGTCTTGTCGATCTTCGGGTCCATGCTCCAGCGTTCCTTGCCGCTGGCCGGATCAAGGGCGATGACCTTGCCGAAAGGATCGCAGATCACCAGGTGCGCACCGGCCGCTGCCGGCAACAGCGTGGGTGTGGCCTGGAAATCGATCATGGATTTGAGCGTCGGGTTGGCGGCGACGGCGCCCGTCCGGTACTGCCAGGCAAGTTCCAGCTTGCCGACATTGTCGCGATTGATCTGTTGCAGTGGAGAGTAGCGGCTGCCGCCCTCGTCACCCCCGTAGTAGGCCCAGCCCTCGGCACCGGCCGCGCTGAAGTGCAGGAACAGGCAGAGGGCAAGGATGACGGGAAGGCGCGTATGCATATTAATGGTCTCCGGCGCAGACGATCGTGTTCAGTCGGATGGCAGCCTGGCACCGGGCGCGGCGACCGGCACCGCGATGGGCCGCCAGGCGAAGCGCTCGGTGATCTGCATGAGCGGCAGCCCGCCCACCGTCACGCGGTAGCTGCGGGTCAGAAAATCACCGTCAGTCAGCGCGGCTACCGGTGCGGGCAGCGACCGCAGGTGCTCGCGACCACACCAGAGTCCTTCGCGCCGACTCTCCAGCCCGCTGGCCAGCAATATCTGTCCCAGTCCGGCGGCGCCGGCTTCCAGTGCGGTGCGCATCGTCGCCGGCAGGCGGCCGGCATTGATGCGCGACTCGGCAAAGGCAAAAAAACCACGGCTGCGCGCCCCGCTCAGCAACACGGCCCGCTCGGTCAGCGTCGAGCCGGCCGGCATCTCGAGCCAGCGATCCGGGGTGCCGAGCGTGTGCGGGCGCTGCCACAGGCGCGTGACCAGCACTGGCTCCAGCACCCAGGCCTCCAGGAACGTGGTCACGGTGCCATCGATCACCAGCAAGGCACGTTGCAGTGGCGTCAACTCGGCCGCGATGACCGCCTCGATACCGGCGGGCCGCTCGGCCTGGGCAAGAAAGAATCCCGCGAAGGGATCAAAGCGCTCCGGGTCGGACTGGGACTGCTGGTTCATCGGGGCTGAAGCATCCATGTACAGGCGGCCAGTATAGAGGGCCAGCCCATGTTGACGCCTGTTTGACCGGCCGTATACTGCAGCGAGACCACGATGTGAACACCGGGTTAGCCGGGCAAATCTCTCCCGCCTGTTAGCGTCGCTTTAAACCAAGAACCCTGCCGAGGAGCCTGTGTGATGAAGCGTTTCCTGATACCTCTTGCCTTGGGCCTGGCCAGCACGTCAGTGATGGCAGCCAACGAGTACAGCGTCTGGAATGCAGGAGCCGCCGCCACCTTTGCCGACTACAGCTTCGACGACAACTCGGTGGACGACAGCACCGTCGGCCTGAAACTCTTCGGCGGCTATCGCATCAACAAGTGGTTTGGCCTGGAAGCCGCCTATCACAGCTTCGGCGACTTTTCCGAGGCGCCGCCGTTGCCGGCCCCCGCTGTAGACGTGAATCTCGACGGATACAGCGGCTCGGTACTCCTCTACGCACCCTTCAGCGGCGAAGACGTCGACCTGTTCGCGAAGGCCGGTTACTACAACTTCGACCAGGAACTTGATCTCGCCAACGTGCAGGTCGACTCCAATTCACCGGATGGCCTGCTGCTGGGCGCCGGCCTGATCGTGAATATCAGCAAGCAGTTTGCCTTCCGCGCCGAGGGCGAGTGGTTTGACATCGACGACGGTGAACTCTGGGCCATCAACCTCGGTGCCGAGTATCGCTTCGGACGCGCGCCGGAAGCAGCCGCACCGGTTGCCGCAGCGGCACCGGTCGCAGTGGCCGCACCGGTGGCTGTTGCAGCTGTCCCGGTGGTCAAGGACAGCGACGGTGATGGCGTGAACGACGATGCCGACCAGTGCCCGGACACTCCGGCTGGCGCGAAGGTCGATGCGCGCGGCTGCGAAGAGCAACTGGTCCTGCGTGGCGTCAACTTCGCTTTCGATTCGGCAGTGCTCACGCCCTCCGACCTCCAGATCCTCGACTCGGTGGCTGACATCCTTGCCAAGCGGCCCAACTACAACATCGAAGTACGCGGCTACACCGACAGCCGGGGCAATGATGCGTACAACCTCGGGCTCTCGCAGCGGCGCGCTGACGCGGTTCGCGATCACCTGATCGCACAAGGCACGCCGGCAGAGCGCCTCACGGCGATCGGCTTTGGCGAAGCTGATCCGATCGCCGACAACGCGACCGAAGAGGGCCGCGCAATGAATCGCCGCGTGACGCTCCAGTTCACCGAACGGGCTGGCGAGTAGGAGCATCGGGCATGAAAGGTATCGCAGGTGTTGCACTGCTCGGCCTGGTTTCCCTGTCCGCTCAGGCAGGCCCGGCTGATCCGGGTCTGCTGGTCGGCGTTTCAGGCATGCTGACCAGCTACGAGATCGATGGCGATGTTTTCGACGATGAAGCGGCCGGTGCCAAGCTCAGCGTGCAGTACCGCATCAACAGGTACATCGGCATAGAAGGCTCGTGGCTCGATTCCGGAAATTTCAGCGAAGACACCGACCCGGCCAATCCGGGTGGCGACGTGGATATCGACCTCGACGGCATGAGCATCCATGCCGTCGGCTACCTGCCGCTGGGCTCTGAAGACCTGCAACTGTATGGCAAGGGCGGTATCTACGACTTCGATCAGAATCTCGACACGGACAGCGGATCAAGCAGCCGCGGCGCCAGCGGCATCACGCTCGGCGCCGGCACCCAGATCGCCGTCGCGAGCAATGTCAGCCTGCGCCTCGAAGGCGACTGGTTCGACATCGATGGCGGCGAGTTCTGGACCGTCAGCCTCGGCGTCAACTGGCACTTCGGCCCGCTCTGACGCCAACCCGAATCAGCACGGGGTGCGTCCTGCACCCCTGCTCCCGTGCCCGCACGTGACACTGTTCACGTTTCCCGATCACGCCGACTCGCAACTGTGAACCGGCGCACGTCCCACCAGACATAAAAATCCGATCCTGATCCGGCCTTGACTTAAGGGGACACCGTGTCTGCCCCCCTGTGCGGCGTTTTTCCGCCGGGTGGTCATGCACGACCGTGAACGGCTGCTGATCTGCGGAGACTATTGGTCATGACACAGAAGGTTTGGCGCCGCGGCGCTTTTCTGACTATCGGTGCAGCCGCACTGGTTGCCGGCTGCGGCACCGTTCAACAGTTTGACCCGGCACCGGAACACCTGAAGTCGCTCGAAGGCAGCACGATCATTCCCGCGCCGGTCACGCAACTGCCCGCACCGCCGGCACCGGTCGCAAAGCCCGTGCAGGAAACCTACACGCTGGTCGTGACTGACGTACCAGTGCGCGAGGTGCTGTTTGCGCTGGCCCGCGATGCCGCGATCAACGTGGATATCGCCGGCAACATCGACGGCAGCGTCACGCTCAATGCGGTCAACCAGACACTGCCACAGATTCTTGAACGCATCAGCCGCCAGGTCAGCATGCGCCACAATGTCGAGAACGGCACGCTGGTCGTGATGCCGGACACACCCTTCTGGCAGAACTACCGGGTGGACTACGTCAACCTGGCCCGCGGCAGCGAAGGCGAAGTCACGGTGGCCACCCAGGTCGCCTCCACCGGTGGTGGCGTCAGCGAAGAATCAGATACCGGCAGCAGCGGAGACACCACCGACCAGAACATCTCGCGAACCACGGTCAAGAGCACCTCCGACAACAGTTACTGGAGCGTCCTCGGCAACAACCTGCGCCAGATCATCACGGGTCAGGCTGCCAGTGGCGATGCCGCCGCAGGTCCGGATCCGGTTGCTGTCAATGCGATGGCCGGTGTCATCAGTGTCTTTGCCAACAGCCTGCAGCAGCAGCGGGTGCAGGCCTTCATCGATCAGGTCAGCGCCAACGCCAAGCGTCAGGTGCTGATCGAAGTCACCGTGGTGGAAGTCCAGCTCAATGACAGCTATCAGGCCGGCGTCGACTGGACGCGGGTTTCGTCAGACGGCGGACTCGGCCAGGACGGCATCTCGGTGATCAATACCCTGACCGGCGGCAACCTGGCCACCCCGCCGGTCTACACCATGACCTACAACAACTTCGATGCTGACGGCAGCGGCTTTTCCGCAGCCGTGAAGATGCTGTCGCAGTTCGGCGACACCAAGGTGCTGTCCACGCCGCGCATCATGGCCCTGAACAACCAGACCGCCATGCTCAAGGTGGTCGACGAAAGAGTCTATTTCAGCCTCAGCCAGGACATCGTCGAAGCCTCCAACAACAATCCCGAGCGCACGACGGTCACCAGCGAGATCAAGACCGTACCGGTCGGCTTCATCATGAGCGTGACACCACAGATCAGCGACACCGGCAACGTCAGCATGAATGTGCGCCCGACCATCACGCGCATTCTCGGCTATGTCACCGACCCGGCACCCCAGCTCAGCGAGTTTGGCCAGGATGTCAACAACCTGGTGCCGGAGATACATGTCAGCGAGATCGAATCACTGCTGGAGGTCGCCGACGGACAGACCGTGGTCATCGGCGGACTGATGCAGGACACCAGCCAGAAGAAGACCGACGGTGTACCTTATCTGTCGCGACTGCCCGGCATCGGCAACCTGTTCAGCTACCGGGATGATGAAGTCATCAAGAGCGAACTGGTGCTGTTCCTGCGTCCCACCGTGATTCGCGGTGCGGGCACGGGTCAGGCCGCACTGGCGACCACGGCGGTACCGCTGGCCACCAGCGCCAGCCGGGGGGCGACCCCATGAGCTCCCTGCTGGACATCCTGCAGAAAAAAGCCGCACGGCCGCCAGCTGAGGCGTCGGCGAGCACGGCGGCATCGGTCGCGAGCCATATGCAGACCGTCGAACTGCATCTCGCGGTCGACAACCGGGGTGCGGCGGAAGCGCGGGCAGAAAGCCATGCGGTGCCAGTGGCTGCGGGGGAGTTCGAGATTGAGGCGCAGGATGAGGGGATCGCGGCTGAAGGGATCGCGCCTGAAGGCGCTCCTACGGTCGGGGTCGCGGCTGAAGCCGCTCCTACAGGCGCGGAAGCAACGCGGGCATTTCTGCTCAATCAGCGCAAGCTGCGCGTCAGGCGCAATACCTCACTGCTGGTCGGCAGCCTGGTGCTGATCCTGCTGGCGGTGACCACGGCGATTTCCATCGTCCTGCAGTACTCGGCCGGCCGCGGCGCAGAACAGTCAGTGGTCATCTCGCCGGAGGCCCTGGAATCTGTCCCGGCAGAGCCGGTGGTCGGCGACCAGCCGGAACCCACTGTCCGTCCGCTGCGCCGGGAAGTCACCAACACACAGGCAGCATCGGCAAGCGCTGCAGCCGTGGCCGTTGCCAGAGACCCGGACTGGTATGACACACCGGCTGTCGAATCACCGGCAAACAACACACAGATCAGGATCTCGCGCGGCACCACCGAGAACCCGCTGTTCCCGAAACTCAGCGAGGCCTGGAACGCCTTCCAGGCAGCTGACTACACGCGTGCCGAGGCACTGTATCGCGAGGTGCAGGCTGCCGACGCCGCCAATGTCGATGCCCTGCTCGGACTGGCGGCGATCGCGCTGCGCGGTGGCCGTGCGCAGGAAGGGCAGGCCCTTTACAACGCCGTGCTGGAAGCCGATCCGCAGAACGCCGCCGCCATCGCCGCGCTCTCGACGCTGCCCGCTGCCGCCTCGGCGAATGGCGACACCGGCAACGAAACCCGGCTGAAAAACCTGCTGCGCGAGCAACCCGGCGCAGCCGAACTGCATTTCGCACTGGGCCTGCAGTATGTGGGTACCGGCCGCTGGCCCGAGGCCCAGCAGGCATTCTTCGAAGCGGTGCGCAACGAACCAGGCAATGCCGACTATGCATTCAACCTGGCGGTGAGTCTCGACCAGCTTGGCCAGGGCTCGGCAGCCGCCGCCTACTACGACCGCGCGCTCAGCCTGGCCACCGGCAGCGTGCTGTTTGACACCGCAACCGCACGCCAGCGCCTCGACAGCCTGCGCGCAGCAGCGCAATAGGCGGTCGCCATGGCAACCCCCACCAGCAAACCCGAACCCGCAGCGACAGGTACCACAGTACCGGCCGTCGAACGCCGCGGTCCGCGCAAGCAGCTGGGCGAATTCCTGGTTGAAAAAGGACTGATAACCCCGGATCAGCTGCGGGTCGCACTGACCGAGCAGAAACAGACCAATGAACGCATCGGCAAGGTCATCGCCCGGCTCGGCCTGGTCTCCGAATCCGTGGTGCGCGACATGCTGGCCGAAATGCTGCGCGTGGAGAGCATCGACCTGTCGCGAGTCGTTCCGGATGCCGCAGCCGTAGCCCTGCTGCCCGAGGAGATCGCGCGACGCTTCCGCATATTGCCCGTCGCCTTCGACCCGGCAACACGCACCCTGACCATGGCGATGGCTGATACCTTCGACGTGGTCGCACGCGACCAGGTATCCGCCCTGCTCGGCGGACACATAGAGATCCGCACCCTGCTCGCCAGCGAGGCCGAGATCCAGGGGGCCATCGAGAGCTTCTACGACCGGGAACTCTCGCTGGCGGCGATCCTGCAGGAGATCGATGCGCCGACAACGGCACGCACGGCGGCAGCGCGCAGCACCGACAGTCTCACCCAGCCGATGGTGCGCCTGATCGACGCACTGCTCGGCGATGCCGTCCGGCGGCGCGCGTCCGACGTGCATATCGAACCCGAAGACGGCTTTGTGCGCGTGCGCTACCGGGTCGACGGGGTGCTGCACCAGGTTTCGACCGTGCACCGGAAATTTCTCGCCGCGATCGTGGTGCGCATCAAGGTCATGGCCGGCATGGACATCACCGAGACGCGCGCGCCGCAGGACGGGCACATCGCCCTGACCATCGGCGGTCGCCCGGTCGATTTCCGTGTCGCGACCCAGCCGACCATCCACGGCGAGAACATCGTGCTGCGCATCCTCGACCGGCGCGCCGGCATCGTGCCGCTGGAGGGACTCGGGCTGCCGGATGACCAGCTCACCCTGCTGAAGATGCTGCTGGCCCGACCGGAAGGCGTGATCCTGATCACCGGCCCGACCGGCAGCGGCAAGACCACCACGCTGTACTCGATCCTGAACTACTGCAATGACGAGTCCGTCAACATCATGACGCTCGAGGACCCGGTGGAGTATCCGTTCCCGATGATCCGCCAGACCTCGCTGGCAGATGCCGTGAAGATGGACTTTGCCACCGGCATCCGTTCGCTGATGCGTCAGGATCCGGACATCATCCTGGTCGGCGAAATCCGCGACGAGGCCACGGCCGAGATGGCCTTCCGCGCCGCCATGACCGGTCACCAGGTGTATTCGACCCTGCACACCAACTCGGCGCTCGGCGCGATTCCCCGGCTGCTGGACATCGGCCTGAAACCGGGCGTGCTGGCCGGCAATATCATCGGCATCGTTGCGCAGCGGCTGGTGCGACGGCTGTGTCCACGCTGCAAGGAAGGCTATGCCGCCAGCGACATCGAACGGCGGCTGATGGGCATCGATACCAGTACCGAGCTGACCATCTACCGCAGCAAGGGCTGCGGCGACTGCAATCAGGTGGGCTACCGCGGGCGCATGTCGATCATGGAGATCGTGCGCTTCGACCGGGAACTCGACGAGGCCCTGTCCCAGAACCGATCGCTCGGCGAAATGCGCGCCATCGCCACCGCCAACGGCTTCAAGCCGCTGGCCGATGACGGTATCCGTCGCGTCCTCGGCGGCGACACCAGCCTCGAGGAAATCGCCCGCGTCATCGATCTGACCGAGCGGGCACTGGGAGCAACAGAGTGACCGCGTTCAACTATCGCGCGGTCGATGCCAGCGGCCGCATCCTGAGCGGCGAGCTGGCCGCCAACAGCGAAGCCGAACTCGATACCCGCCTGCTGCAGATCGGCCTGCAGCTCGTGACCTGCAACGCGCTCAGCAAGCGGCAGATCGGCGCGGCCGGCAGGAAAGTCGACCGCCGCGAGCTCATCAACTTCTGCTTTCACCTCGAACAGGCGCAGCGCGCCGGCCTGCCGATACTCGAGGCCCTGCGTGACCTGCGTGACAGCACCGCCAACCAGTCGTTCCGCAACGTACTGGCGGCCATTTCACTGGCCGTCGAGGGGGGCAAGAGCCTGTCCGAGGCGCTGGGGGATTTCCCCACCACCTTTGACCGTGTCTTCGTCGCGCTGGTGCGCGCCGGCGAGCACTCCGGCGAACTGGCGCAGGTGCTTGCCCGGATGACCGAAACCCTCAAGTGGCAGGATGAACTGGTCTCGCAAACAAAAAAGCTCATGCTCTACCCGGCCTTTGTCGGCACCGTGGTATTTGCGGTGGTTTTTTTCCTGATGCTCTATGTCGTGCCGCAGATGGGCCAGTTCCTGAAAACAATGGGCCAGGACATGCCACTGCACACGCGGGCGCTGATTGCGACCTCGGATCTGGTGGTGGCGTACTGGTACCTGCTGATCAGCCTCCCGCTGCTGCTCGGCTTTGCCGGCAACTGGCTCGTGCATCACGACCCCGCATCCCGCCGGGCCTTCGATCACCTGAAGCTGCGCGTGTGGGTGATCGGCCCGATCCTCGGCAAGATCATCATGAGCCGCTTCGTCACCTACTTCCAGATCATGTACGCCTCCGGCATCACCATCGTCGATGCCCTGAAAACCTCGCGTGAACTGGCGGGCAACGTGGTGATCGCCGAGGCCATCGACCGGGTTTCCGCCTATGTGGACGAAGGCAACTCGCTGAGCAGCGCCGTCGAGCAGGCACAGCTGTTTCCGCCGCTGGTGCTGCGCATGGTGAAGATGGGTGAGGACATCGGCAAGCTCGATGAAGCCCTGGAAAACGTCACCTACTTCTACAACCGCGAGGTCAACGA
>JAUPLK010000149.1 GCA_030836925.1 Pseudomonadota bacterium | reverse complement strand
GTCGACAGTGGCGCCGTGGCGACGAAAAACATCTGCTGCTGGCGGATCCAGGCTGCCAGGGCGTCGTCGATCTGTGCAAATTGTCGTGCCATGGGGGTGATTCCAAATCAGGGCTTCCACACCCGTACCGTTCGTGATGCCCGGATACGCGCATCATGCGTGGCCAGCGGCAACTGATGTGCCCTCGCTGTCGCGACGATCAGCCTGTCGGCCGGATCGCCATGGAATCGCTCGGGCAGGTCGGCAAGCGCGGTGACTACCTGGACGTCGAGGGGCAAGATGGTCACCACTGGCGGCGCGGCCGCACGCCGCAGCCAGTCGTGGAGCGGTACCGGCAACGCAAGCCGCCCCCTGGCGTGCAGCATCTGGGTCTCCCAGAGACTGATGGCTGCCAGACACAACTCGCCCGCATCGGCCGCCGAGTCGAGAGAGGCCCGCTCCCGGGCAGTGAGTGCCGGGTCGCCGGTCAGCCACCACACCCAGATGTGGGTGTCGAGCAGTGCCTTCAACGCAGGGCCTCGAAATCCTCGTCACGCAGTACCGATTCGCCGGGCTGTGCCGAGAGCTGACCGCCCATGGCCCGCAGCTGTTCCCAGGGCTTCATTCCAGCCATGTCGGCCGATGGCGAGGGTTCCAGCTGGGCAACGATCTTGCCACGCCGCCGGATCGTGACCGGCCGACCGGTCTTCTCGACGCGGCGCACGATTTCCAGGCAGCGCTGCTTGAACTCCGTGATCGAAATGTCCATTTCCGAAGTGTAAATGGACATTTTGGTGCTGGCAACCGGGAAATCCCGCTGATTGCGCCGGAAACGCGGGCGTCGCGACCGGAATTTGTACATACAGTGGTTTGGTTTTGGCCCTTCGCGGTCATGATGTGAACCTCGCGAAGTCTGCCTACCGTCCCGCCGCCAGCACCCGGTCACCCACAAAAGGATTGCCCTGCCGCTCCTCCCCGAAAGTCGAGGTAGGCCCGTGGCCGGGCACAAAGGTCACCTCGTTGCCGAGTGGCCAGAGCCGGTGCGTGATCGAGTTGATCAGCGTGGCGTAGTCACCGCCCGGGAAATCGGTTCGGCCGATGGAGCCGGCAAACAGCACGTCACCGACAAAACACAGCTGCGCTGCGCGGCTGAAGAACACCACGTGCCCGGGCGTGTGGCCGGGACAGTGAGAGACTTCAAGCGTTTCGTTGCCGACCTGCACCGTGTCGCCTTGTTGCAGCCAGCGATCCGGTTCGAATTTCTCTGCCTTCCCGAAACCGAAGCTGCGCGCCTGCGCCGGCAACTGCTCGATCCAGTAGCGGTCGCCTTCATGCGGGCCTTCGATCGGCAGTTTGAAACGCTTGGCAAGTTCCGCCGTCGCACCGGCGTGATCGATGTGCGCGTGGGTCAGCAGGATCTTCGTCAACCGTACCCCGTGTTCCTGTGCGCCGGCGAGGATTTCCTCCAGGTCACCACCCGGATCGATGACCGCGCCGTCCATGGTTTCAGTGCACCAGATGACCGAGCAGTTCTGCTGGAACGCGGTGACCGGAACGATGAGTACCTGCAGGCTCATGCGCGTTTGCCCAGCCCGCCCGGCTGATCGGCGCGCGGTTGTACGAGGATCGGCGCGTAGTGCCAGACGAACAGGCCGAAGGCCGCGATCCACAGCAGCCCTGAACCGGTATAGGCGAGTGCGATGCTGCTGGCGTCCAGAGGACCGAAGGAGCGGAATAAAGCCGAGATGTTGAGCAGCAGGTAGGCGATCTGGATGAGGCGCGCGGCATGCAGCGGTCTGCCGGTATGGCCGAGGGCGACGCGCGTGATCATGCCGAGGATCACGCCACCGATGCCACCCACGGTGAGCGCGTGCAGGGCGGCGGTTTCAGGCAGCGCCATGCCCAGTGCGACGGCGCCGAGCAGCAGGAAGCCGACGCCCAGCCAGGCATAGGCCACATGCAGCACCAGCAGCAGCGGTTCGGCTGTGGCTGCCAGCCCCCGCCAGCCCGAGAGGCGCAAAAGATGGGCTGCACCGGCGCCGATGCACAGTACGGCGGTGAGGATGTTGAGCGGCATGACCGACTGGCTGATGCCGGCCGCAATGGTCAGCGGCACGATGGCGCTTTCCAGCCCAGCCCTGCTGCCTGGCAGTTTCGTGACGCCACGCATGCGCAACCAGGTGCCAGTGAAACCGGGAATCACCCGGCCGCCGAGAATGGTGATCAGCACGGCAAGCAGATACACGAACAGGCGGCTCACGATGCGCTGCAGATCGGTGGCGGCCTCTTCGGCCAGCACACCGGTTGCTGCCGCGTGAAAAACCAGGGTGAACAGCGACAGCATCCAGGCGATCGCCAGCACGCCGTAATTGCGCCGGTTGCGTGCGCCGTAGATCTCGCGTGTGGCGATCAGGCCGAACAGCACCGGGAAGAGCAGGTCGAGCAGCATGATCAGGAGCGCGGGCAGCACACCGCTGAACAGCAATGCAACCCGGCCGCACAACCAGCTGAATACCAGGGCCGCCAGCAAGGGACCGCGTACCGGTGGCCGGCCGGTCCAGTTGGCACCTGCTGTGAGAACAAACCCGGCGACCACTGCACCGCCGAAGCCCAGCGCCATCTCGTGGGCATGCCACAAAGTCGAGAGGTTGGCGTTGGTTGGCCACGGGTAGCCGTTGATCACCAGCAGCCATTGCGTCATGCCGAGTACCGCGAGGATCCCCGCCAGCAGGAAAAAGGGCCGGAAGGCATAGCTGAACAACGGGCTGGTCTGGAACATGGCCCATTGTCGCGTGCCCGGGCGGATTTGCCAAAGTAAACTCCCGTCACGGTTGTGCATGCCGGGTTGCCTGTTTGCCTCAAGCCGTGCTGCGCGGTGCCGACAGCCTTCTGTGGAGATCCGGCCAGGCAATGGCCTTCTGTGCTTTGGGGAGTCGCTATGCAACTCGGGATGATCGGTCTGGGCCGGATGGGTGCCAACATGGTGCGCCGTCTCATGCAGCACGGCCACGAATGCGTGGTCTTCGATGCCAGTGCCGATGCGGTCAAGGCGCTGACCGATGCGGGTGCCACGGGTGCGGCCTCGATCGACGAGTTCATCGCCCTGCTCAGGCCGCCGCGCGCGGTCTGGATCATGCTGCCGGTACCGGTGGTCGAAGGCGTGGTGAAGACGGTTGCTGCGCATTTGCAGGCCGGTGACACGCTGATCGATGGCGGCAACTCACCGTTCGAGAACGCGATCCGGCGGGCCGAGTCACTCCGTCCGGCCGGTATCAATTTCGTGGACGTGGGTACCAGCGGCGGCGTCTGGGGCCTGGAGCGGGGTTACTGCCTGATGATCGGCGGGGCGCGCGAGGCCGTGCAGCGACTGGAACCGGTGTTCCGTGACCTGGCCCCGGGTCGCGGTGACATCGAGCCGGTTGCCGGCCGCAGCCAAGATGATCCGGCTTCAAAGGGCTACCTGCACTGCGGCCCACCGGGTGCTGGTCATTTCGTGAAGATGGTGCACAACGGTATCGAGTACGGAATGATGGCCGCCTATGCCGAGGGCTTCAACCTGCTCCGTCATGCAGGTGCGGGTCGTACCGACGGTCCAGGCATGCCTGAACATCCAGAGCGCTATCTCTACGACTTCGATCTCGGTGCGGTTGCCGAATTGTGGCGGCGGGGCAGTGTGGTGACCTCCTGGCTGCTCGACCTGACGGCCGCATCGCTGTCGGACGATCCGCAGCTCAAGGGCTTTCAGGGCCGCGTTTCCGACTCCGGCGAGGGTCGCTGGACGCTCAAGGCTGCGATCGATACGGCGGTGCCGGTGCCAGTGCTCTCGGCGGCGCTGTATTCGCGCTTCGAGTCGCGCAGCGAGGCCGAGTTTGCCAACCGCCTGCTGTCGGCGATGCGTTTCCAGTTCGGCGGCCACAAGGAACCCGGCAAGTGACCGAAAAATCCGATGCCGTCGTGCTGCTCGGTGCGACGGGCGACCTGGCCCATCGCAAGATCTACCCCGCGCTGGCAGCAATGGTCCGGCGCGGCACGCTGGATGCACCGGTGATCGGTGTGGCGCGCTCGGGTTGGGGGCTCGAGCAGTTCAAGGACCGTGTTCGCGACAGCCTGATGAAGCGTACCGGCAGTGCCGACACGCCGGCTGCGGGCAAACTGCTGGCGCAGCTGCGTTATGTGGATGGCGATTACCAGTCGCCGGAAACCTTCGCGCGCCTCAAGGAGGCGCTGAAGGACGCGAAATCGCCACTCTTCTACCTGGCAATTCCACCGAGCCTGTTCGGGCCGGTCGTCAAGCTGCTCGGCGAGTCGGGCTGCGCCAACAATGCCCGCGTGGTCGTCGAAAAGCCCTTCGGGCGCGATTTTGCTTCGGCCAAAGAACTCAACCGGACCCTGCACCAGGTTTTCAGCGAAGCCTCGATCTTTCGCATCGATCACTTCCTCGGCAAGGAGCCGGTGCAGAACCTGCTGTATTTCCGCTTTGCCAATTCATTCCTGGAGCCGATCTGGAACCGCAACTATATCGACAGCGTGCAGATCACCATGGCGGAGACCATCGGTGTTGAAGGCCGCGGCAAGTTCTACGAGGAGGTGGGTGCGATCCGCGATGTGGTGCAGAACCACCTGCTTGAAGTAGTCGCGAGTCTCGCCATGGATCCGCCGGTCGGCTACTGGGGCGAGGCGCAGCGTGACGAGCGCATCAAGGTGCTGCGGGCGATCAGCCCGTTCTCCGGGCAGAGCCTGGTGCGTGGCCAGTATCGCGGCTATCGCGGTGACACCGGTGTGGCACCGGATTCCGAAGTCGAGACCTACGCAGCGATGCAGTTGCACCTGAACTCCTGGCGCTGGCAGGGTGTGCCGTTCTTCATCCGCGCCGGCAAGTCGCTGCCGGTGACGGCCACCGAGGTGATGGTGATACTGAAGGCGCCACCGCAACAGGTCTTCGACGAACCGGTGCCGCCGCAGTCCAACTACTTCCGCTTTCGGCTGGGTCCGAACCAGGTGGCGATCGCCGCCGGCGCGCGCACC
>JAUPLK010000148.1 GCA_030836925.1 Pseudomonadota bacterium | reverse complement strand
GCCACGCTGCCCGACAGGATCACGATCACGATCTGGAATACCGCGGTGATGGCCAGGATCACGAATGACCACTTGATCGCCCAGATGCCGCGCGTCGTGGTGGCAATGGTCGGATCGATCACGCCATGGGTATGCGCGTGGCCGCCTTCATGATCGTGGCCATGTCCGTGACCATGCCCCGCCGCATGACCTTTTTCCCCAAAACCCAGCCAGTCCAGCATGGCGCGCAACATGTGCTTGCTCCTGACGCTTTTTGACAATCAGAGATAACGGGTGATTTTCTTGAAGTTGTCGATGGTCATGCGCTGCTCGCGGCTGACCGGACCGATCGCGTCTTCGAGGCAGTGCTCGATGTGATCGTGGATCAGCGTCGACTTGGCCTCCTCCAGTGCGCGGATGACCGCATGCATCTGCTGCGCGATGTCGCCGCATTCACGCCCCGACTCGATCATGCCGGCGATGGTCTGCAGGTGGCCCGTGGCGCGCCGCAGCCGGTTCAGCACATCCTTGTGTGTCTTGTGAGCGGCGCGATCGTGGGTGTGTGCCGGTATCGCAGCAGCTTTTGCAGCAGGCATAGGGTCAAACCACAGGTGACGGTACCAGTGGCTATTCTTATCCCCTCCAGGGGGATAGGTCAAGGCAGCTGGCGGCGGGTTTGGACAGCCGCTCCGCCATTGCTACCATGCAAAGTCGCTGCGCCGACTGGATACCCGCCCTGTGCCCTCCTTCACCCGCTATCAGTGGACCGTGCTTGCAGCCGCGTGGCTGGGCTGGGGCTTTGATGTCTTCGATGGCCTGCTGTTCAACTACGTGGCACCGAATGCAGTGCCCACCCTGCTTGGACTGACGCTGGGTTCGCCGGAGGCAAAGGCGGCAACGCTGTTCTGGACAGGAGCGTTGACCTCACTGTTCCTGATCGGATGGGCCGTCGGCGGCGTCATATTCGGCCCGATCAGCGACCGCTTCGGCCGACGCCGCACGCTGATGATCACGATGGTCCTTTACGCAGTGGGTACCGCCTGCTGTGCGCTGGTCACTGACATGTGGCAACTCGTCGCCTGCCGGATCGTTGCCAGCCTCGGCATCGGCGGTGAATGGGCCGCAGGTGCGGCGATGGTGGCCGAGGTGGTGGATGACGAACACCGCGTCGAGGCGGGTGCACTGCTGTATACCGCGGCACCTTTCGGCCTGTTTCTCGCCACCGGTGTCAACGCGCTGATCGCCGGTAATTTCATGAGCACGGATCCGGAGACCAGCTGGCGCTTTGTGCTGCTGTTCGGGCTGCTGCCCGCTGCGGTGGCTTTTTTCGTGCGTCTGTTTGTCAAGGAACCAGAACGCTGGGTGCAGACTGCACAGGCTGTCAGCGCGCCGGCACCGCGGATACGCGAATTGTTCTCCCCGGTATTCTGGCCACGCACGCGCAGCGCCTTGCTGATGACCTTCATCGCCCTGCTGACCTGGTGGAGCTGCAACGCTTTCATCCCGGTGGTCAGCGCGACCCTCGGCCAGGCGGCGGCGGCGGCCAGCGGACTGGACAAGGCAGCCACCAGCGCACTGGTCGAGAGCTGGAAGACGATCGCCACAACCTCATTCAATCTCGGCGGACTGATCGGGACGCTGCTCACCATTCCGGTGGCCAAGCGGCTGGGCCGCAGGCCGATGTTTGCCATCTATTTCGGCGTGAGTGCACTGGCCTTGATGGCCACCTTTGGCCTGGATCTGCCGGAGGAGACCCGGCTGTACGCTTACTTCTTCATCGGCCTCAGCGTATTCGGCGTGTTCGGCAGCTTCACCTACTATCTGCCGGAACTGTACCCGACACGGCTGCGCGCCACCGGCGCCGGCTTCTGCTACAACATCGGCCGCATCGTGGCAGCCGCCGGCCCCTATGTCGTCGGCAGTGTGGCGGCGGCCGGTGCCGGCTCACCGGCAGTGATCCTGAACGCGCTGTTCGCTGTCGCCTTCGTGCCGCTGGCGGGACTGCTGTTCATCCCCCTGGTCGTCGAGACACGCGGACAGACACTGCCTGACTGAACGGCAGCAAGCCGCTCAGGACCAGCCGTAACAGGGGGTGACGACGCACGAACGCGTCCCGGCTTTATCAGCAGCATATTGACACTTCAGGTGGCAGGCTTGAACATATTGGCACTGTATAGACGGTGCCAAGGGAGTTCACAGGTGTCTACACAACGCAGCCATGCCCTTTCCGAGCTCGTCGAACGCACCGGCTTTGACCGGCGCACGATCGTCTACTACATCCAGTCGGGACTCCTGCCCAAAGTAGGCCGCCGCGGGCCGCATACGCGCTATCCGGACGAATGCCTGTCCAGACTGCTTTTCATCAAGGGAGTCAGGGAGTTGCAGGCAAGCGGCCAACTCTTGACCGCAACCCTCGCCGAGATCAGCCGCGCGTTGTCGGCACTCGACGCACAAGGTATCAGGGAGATTCTGGATCGCGGACTGCCGAGTGCAGAAATCGAGCAACTGTTTGCCGGACCGGCGGCACCTGAAGCACGCCCCGCCAGCCCGGCGGAGACCGCCATTTCCAGTCCGGTGCCAGCCTCGAGCCCGTCGGAACTCGCTGAGCCTCTCGCCAGGGCCACGAACACGCCGCAGCCTGGCGGGGACCGCCGCAGTTACGGACTTGCCGATGCGTCCATCCGGCAGCGCTTTGGCACCGAACGTTCACCCGCGTCGACTGGCGCTGCAGTGCCTGAAGACACGCACCCGCGCCTGCCGGTACTGCAAATACCGGATGGCTCCGCTGCCGGGCCGGCAATATCGACGCCAGCCACCACACTGGCCAGCGTATCGGCAAGCAGCAGACCGGCTGACAGCATTCAGGACGACCATGCCGATCTGGGCCATTTGCTGCGTGAACTCGAGTTGCGGCCAACGCTGAATCCGAAACGCAGCCCGCCGGGTGCACCGGAGCAGTGGACCGAAATACCCATCACCAGCCGGGTCTACCTGTCGGTACGGGGCCTGCCGGAGGAAGACGCGGCGATTGCCGAGGCGATGGCCAGGCTACTCAAGCGAGCGCTGCGCGGGCGGCCATCTGCCGCATGACAAACTGGTACGTCATCCATCGTCGTGCCCTGACTGCGCTGCTTGCTTTCGGGCTGGCCCTGCAGACTGCAACGGGCATGCCGGTGAACGATCCCCAGCTGGCCAATCTCCGCGACAACATCGAGCGCAGCTACAACACGAACAACCTGAAGGCGATCGACTCGATTCGTCTGGCAATACTTAACATCGGCGAGACTGCCGCTGAGGACAGCGCAAGGCGTGACCTCGCCACCTATCTGGCGGCCTATGCACGCCTTCGCCAGTCTCTGCTGGTGGCAGACGACAAGGTGCTGGCAAGTAGCTATCTGGAAGACTGCATCATCGGCCTCAAAGGCCTGCTCGAGCGCCGCGATGATGCGCAGGCGCGTGCCCTGCTCGGCTCCTGCTACGGGGCCAGCACCCGATACCACTTTCTCGGCGGCGCCTGGCGCGGTCTGGAGGCGGGCCGCCAGATTGCCAGGGCGGTCGGGCAGGCCCCGGACAACGCATGGGTGGTGTTCCAGGACGGTGTCAGCGACTACGAAACGCCGATGATGTTCGGCGGCAACAAGGAGCAGGCGATCGGCAAACTGCAGCGTGCTGCAGCGCTGTTTGCGGCCAGCCGGCCAGCTGGCTCAACCGAACCGGTATGGGGTGAGGCCGAGACCTGGCTGTATATCGGCCGCACTTATCAGGCTCTGGGTGACATCGAAGCCGCGCGTGCGGCGCTGCAAACCGGGCTGGCCATGGCGCCAGACAGTCGGGATATCCGCGAGGCACTCGCCGGGCTGCGCTGAACCCGGAGACCCTGCCAGCCTGCCCGTTTGCGGAAACTACGGACTTTTAACGCCGGATGTCGCCATGAGCCGCCTGTATAATCTTCAATACATCCACCCCGGGTATAGGTATTGGTAAAGACAATGGATCATCTGGCACTCAAGATGAAGGGCCCCCTGAAGATGTTCATGGAGCGCTTTGGGGAATTCGTCCGCGAGGACGACTATCAGCAGTTTTTTTCCAACCGTCGGCAGAACGGCCGCGACACCTACCTGAGTTCGGATTTCCGGCGCGCTGACAAGCTGTCCTCGGTCATCCTCGAGGAATACGGTGTCCGCAACAAGCTCGGGGGCAACGTGATATTCGTGATCCCCGATCCGGCTTATGACGTGCCCTTCTACATGTTCCAGCTCGGCGGCAACGGCAAGCAGACCATTGCCCTGCTCGACATCCCACCCACACACCCGGACATGGACTACGGCCCGCTGATTCCGGTCTGGGAAAAATACCGGGAGGCGCTGGGAATCGGTGAGGCAAAGATCGAGTGGGTGATGACTACCGCCTCACGCTACCTGTTGCATTGCCAGTACGGCGAGGTTGATACGGAACTGTTCAACGAGGCCGCGGCCGCCTATCTCGACGTCTGGATCGAGCACTACTACAAGCCGGCTCGCAAGCTCGAATCACAGACGGACATCGATATCGTTACCAACGCCATCTACAAGTACAAGCATGTACTGCATGCCAATGATCCGGCCTACGGGATCTTTGAAAAATCCTGGGGCAAGCCGGTGGCAGATGCCTTCCATTTCGTGGAATGCCAGGAACACCCGAGCCTGCCGTTGTCACACGAAACCGATCCCTATGCGCTGGTCTGGCACAACAAGGACCTCAACGTGATGTGGACGCTGGCGGCCCAGGAGAGATTCGAAAAGGAACCGGGGGCAGCGCAGGATGGATTGCGGTCAGCGATGGAGAAGCGCGCCCGCGAGTCGAATTTCGGCATGATCACGCCCGAAATCTACGATCGATTGCGCGGCTGAGGCCCGCACAAAAAAAAGGGGCTGGATCCAATCGGATCCAGCCCCGTCAGTCAGCAAACTGCAGCTGTCAGCCGCCCGCCGGCAGTGCAGCGTAGTACGCTGCCAGGCCAGCAAGCTCCGACTCGTTCAACGTCCC